>DATKWZ010000027.1 GCA_035529315.1 Anaerolineae bacterium | reverse complement strand
ATTTGCGACATACTTCTATCTCCCCAAAACCACCTGTTTAAGATTGATGAACTCGTAAAAAGTCATTTTGCGAGCGACATTGAGCAATTTTGGAGAAAGATTCAGGTCGAGCCTGGCGTTAAAAATTGCAAGCTGTTTGAGAGCGTTAGCCCGAGTTCTTGCAATTTAGCCAGGTGAAAGCTGAATCCCAAAATTGGTCATAGAGAGAGCAAAATTAGACTTTTTACGAGTTCATCAAGATTATGTTCCTACAAACGGTCTGATGACAAAGTAAATACCAAGCAGGCCGATCATTACTCCGGCGCCCTTGCGAAACCAGGTTCCAGCTCCATGCCAGGCGCTGTTTTCCATCAACCTCCTCACCGCCGCCGTTGAACTGCCTGCAACCACAATCGGCAGGCAATGCCCCAGGGCAAAAAGCAGGATAAAAAGTATTCCTGTCGCGACTTTCTGCTGGACAGTAATTATAGCCAGAATCGGCGCAATGAACCCGAATGTGCATGAGCCGGAGAGCACTCCATAGGCGAGTCCAAGCATGAACGCACCGAACACCCCCCTGAAATTAAGTCGGTATAGCAGACTGCCTGACATGGAACATTTTTCCACGCCGAGCATGCCCAGAGCCACCCAGACCAGAATGCCCCCGATTAAAATTTGCCAGTAATTGCCTACATCGCCCAACATGCGCCCCAGCAGGGCGCAGATAATTCCGATCAGCGCGATAGTGATAAAAAGGCCTGTAGTAAACGATGCCGAATACACGGCGGCCTGTCTGGGATCGACCGCCCGTTCCTGTCCTCCCACATAAGCAACAATCAATGGAATCGATGCCATATGGCACGGGCTGAATGCCACGCTGATCATGCCCCATAAAAAACAACCTAATGCCGCAATGGTTGTGCCGCTCGCGATCCACTCATTAACGGTCAAAAAAAACGTTTCCAGCATTAACTTTTCCTTTTAACTAATACCCATTTTCTTGAACTGTTCCAGGATCAACTTTTTGCTCATGAATCCCTGATGCCGGTGAACCTCTTTGCCGTTTGAATCAAAAAAGATTAGAGTGGGGATCAGTTGTATTTTCTGCTCACTTGCAAGACTGTTATATTTGTAAACATCGATTACAAGGACTTCAGCCTTTCCTGAATACTCCTTTTTGACTTCATGAAGTATAGGTCTCATCTGGCGACATGGGATACATGAATTCGACCCAAAATCGACCATGACAGGCTTGCCGCTCTTCAGGGCATTTAAAAAATCCTCCTCTGTATTTGAGTCAGGCGGTTTGACCGCGAGCTTTTTCAAATGCTTCTCGTTGATATCAATCCTGGCGCTATTACGGAGATCTCCGACGAACCGTTCCAACTGTTTTTGTTGTTTTTCCCGCCCGATTATTTGTTCGATCATCGGAGCTATCTGTTCCAGCGACTTTCCTTCCATTCGATCCTTGTAGATTTCATAGAACTCCTCAATTTCTTCCTGGCTGACAGCAGGGGCGGAAGAAAATCTTTTCTCCAGAAACTCTTTGATCACCGACTCTTCAGATGATACAGAGCCTTCCTGTCCTTTGTTTTCCCTGGCCGGTAATATACCCTGTTTTTCAGCCTCCTGCAGGATGAGAGTTCTCACAATCATTCCTTCAAGGAATTCGGCTGGTTCTTCCTTGATCATTTCCCTGGCCTGTTCTTCCACGTTCCCTATTTCATGATTAAAGTCGCTGACCGTGATTTTCTCCCCATTCACCATAGCAAGGACCTGTGCGCTACCTCTTCCTGGATAGAACAGGTAAAAAAGGGAAGCTCCTGCGAGTGCAACGATTAAAATTGCTCCAATAATACCGGTTTTTCGCTTCATTTCTCCTCCGTGTAGTACGTTGGGTTCTGATAGTTTATTCCAGAATCCAGGTCTTGATTTCTTCTTTTTTCGGGATCTTTCCCACGCTTTTTACTTTGCCGTTAACCACCACCGCCGGTGTTCCGAACACCCCGTAACCGGCAATTTTCATGATATCGGTGATCTTTTCGATTTGCGCTTCCACTCCGGCTTCCGCCACCGCTTCCTTAACAACCTTTTCCGTCTGTTGACACTTAGGACATCCAGGTCCCAATATTTTTATATCCATCCCTTACCGCTCCTTTCTATATTTTTTCTTGAATTTCCTTGAGCCATGCAACAAGTTTGCTCGCGCTGGGCACACTGCCCACGCACTTGACCTCGCTGTTGATGAGCAAAGCAGGGGTGCCCATCACGCCGTATTTTCCGATTTCCTTGATATCTGTAACATGTTCAATGTTTGCTGCAAGGTTCATCTCTGTCATCACTTTTTTAAGCTTACTTTCCAGCATATCGCACCGGGTACATCCAGGCCCCAGGATCTTGATCTCAAGACCTTCTGAAAGCTCCTCTTCATAAGGTCTGCCTAAAAATTTATTAAATTCCCGTAAAAAGGCCCTGCCGTATTCTTGCTGGATATGGTCCGGGATGTAATTTTTTTCGGCAACTTGTTTGAGGAGTTCAGCCTGGATTTCCTCTTCCGGTTTTTCGGCAAAATCCTTTGCCACATCTTCTAAGGTATTTTGCAGACCCATAATGCCGATAAAGTGTTTGCCGACCTTGATTTGCCTGACATCGTTTTGCGGCATAGCTTAAAACCTCTGTTACCCGGCAATCATGCCGAACAGCATCCCTGCGATTGTGGATAAGATTATGATAATAGAGCAAAAAACCGTCATCTTTTTTACGCCCATCACGCTTCCGATCACCAGCATGTTCGGCAAAGACAGCGCAGGCCCGGCCAGCAGCAAAGCCAAGGCCGGCCCCTTTCCCATTCCTGCGCCAAGAAGCCCCTGAAGAATCGGAACCTCTGTAAGGGTGGCAAAATACATCAAAGCTCCGGCAACCGAGGCAAATAGATTTGCCCAAATTGAATTTCCGCCGAGAAGCGTCTGGATATAGTGTTCGGGGATGAGCGCGGAATGTCCGGGGCGGCCTAACATAAAACCGGCTACAAGAACTCCGCCCGCAAGAAGTGGAAAAATCTGTTTCATAAATCCCCAGGTCGATTCAACCCAGCTTTTGCGTTCATCTCGAGTAAACCACGCTTTCAGCATCCAGACCACTGCAATCAAGAGGGCGACGGTGATATACCATTTGGCGGCAAAGATCGCGGGCCACAGGCCTGTTGAGCCTTCAACAGGCCGCGCAAACGCCGCAAAAATCAGGATCAGCACCATGGTAATAATATATAATGTATCTTGCAGGAGAGTCCGTCCTTTGCCTTCCTCATCCGGCAAATAGATTTGCCCTTTGGTTCGCGCTGCATCATCCTTGCGAAAAATCACAGCCATGAGCAAACCGGTGATAACCGCAAAAACCACTGCGCCGATTGCCCGTGCCAGACCTAACTGCCAGCCTAATATTTTTGCTGTAAGGGTAATTGCCAATACATTTATTGCAGGACCGGAATAAAGAAAGGCTGTGGCAGGGCCGATCCCCGCGCCTCGTGAATAAATACCCGCAAACAGCGGCAAAACAGTACACGAACAAACAGCCAGAACTGTTCCGGAAACAGAGGCAACAGAATAAGACAGAATCTTGTTTGCCTGGGGACCAAAGTATTTAAGAACCGAAGCCTGGGAAACAAATACCGCGATAGCGCCCGCGATAAAAAACGCGGGAATTAAACATGCCAGAACATGCTCCCTGGCATATTCCTGAAGCATCATGAAGGCTTCAATGCCTGATTGGCGAATTATGGCGTGGTTCCATGGGATGTAGTAAATTACCAGAAAAATTAAAACTATCCATATTAATTTTGTGCGTTCTTTCATTGTATTTATTTTCTCTTCAATAGCCGTATGCACATGTTATTATAATGGTGAAGCAAAAATATCACCCACACAACTCTTTGCGATTTAAGAAAGGGATTTTTTCAACCAGACCGGCAATTTCCGGATCATCATCCAGCCAGTGTTTCAGGTTTCCCAAAAGAATGGCCGTATATGGTGTGCGGCTGCCGTCTGAGAGGTGATAATTAACCCACAGGCCGTCTTTTTGCGAACAAACAAGGCCGGCCTTTTCCAGTATTTTCAAGTGCTTGGAAACAGAGGGTTGGGGCAGGGCCAACGCAGCCTTAATCTCGCAGACACACATGCTTTTATGATAAAGCATCTTTATGATTTTAACCCTGTTTTTATCGGAAAGGGCTTTCATGATTATAATAAAATCTTTCACGCTAAACTCCTTGTATATTCTTTTTTAAGAATATAGTTCCGGGTAGTTCAGGTGTCAAGTTGATTTTTATAGTTTGCGAGGTTTGGAGTGTGTAGAACCTGTTTTGTTAGCTGCAGGGGTTTTTAGAAAATATCAATGCTCTCTTTTGGACAGCTTAGCCGGACTTCCTCTCCCAGGTACAGATGAAGACTCTTAAAAACATCCTTGGGAATTAAAACGCTTAGGGGTATTCCCACGTCCACCAATGCCCGCACCCAGCTCTGCTCGTCGGTGAGCTGTATAAGGGTTCCTTTAAAGGTGTTGTTCGTGAAGGGGGCGCTTTTCTTCTGGCTGAGCCTCATTGCTTTAGGGTCAATGGATATTCGAATCAAGCCCGTTTTTTGAGAAGATACACGCAACTTCAGGCCGCTGTGTAATACACAGTATTTATATCCGTTAGAATCGACCTCAATGTGGCCGCTAAAGATATTTTCGTAAACAGATTGAGCGATCTTTCCTTCAAATAGAAATATGGTCTCATCCGCCAACCTTGAGGCTTGAATCATATTGTGAGTTGTAAAAATCACTGAAATACCTTTTTTCTGATTAATCTCTTTGATTATACGCTCGATATTAATCTGATTTTCCACATCCACGCTTGCCGTAGGTTCATCCATAAGAATAACCTCCGGCGAGCAGGCAAGGGCCTGCGCAATTGCAACCCGATGGGTTTCGCCGCCGGATAGATTATGAGCGCTTGCCTGCTCGAACATTTCCATTCCCACAATTTTCAGGAGCTCTTTAACAACTTTCATTCGCTCTGCCCTGGGCGTTTCGCGTAGCTTCAGCGGATATTCCACATTCTTAAAGACTGTTGTTGTAAACAGGATCGGTTGCTGCTGGATGAGGACGACCTTGCGGCGCAGGTCAATCAGTTTGCCGTTGGTGAAATTTACCCTTTCTTTTTCAAACCATATATCACCTGAGTCAGGCCTGGTTAGAAAGGCCATGATCTCCAAAAGTGTGGTTTTTCCTGCTCCGTTGGGGCCCAAAAGACCAAGGACTTTGTTTTTTTCAAGCTTGAGGGTTTCCAGATTCAAAACCGTTCTTTGATCATAGGTCTTCTTCAAGTTCTTTAATTCATAGAGCACGGCATTACACCCTGGCTTTCCCCTGAAAGTAATTAAAAAAAACATTCATTCCAAAACTCACCATAAGGAGCACGATTCCAAGTGCGACGCTCAGGACAAACTCTCCCTTGTCATATTCCAGAGCCATTGCCGTGGTTATAGTTCGCGTGAAACCTTTGGCATTTCCACCAAGCATCATACTGATTCCCACCTCGGCAATGACCCTGCCGAAAGCAACAATAATCGAAGCCACGATTCCAAAGCGGGCTTCACGAATAATTGCTACGGCAGTTTGGAAGAGGTTGGCTCCAAGAGTCAGGGCGGTCTTGCGATACCGATCGTCGATCCGGTTGATGGCGGTAATGGTAAAGGTGGTGACAATAGGAATAATAAGAATTACCTGGCCGATAATTATCGCTTTCTGAGTATAAAGAAGGTCGAATGCCCCGAAGATTCCCCTCCTGGAGATAAAGGCATAAACAAAAAGACCGATTACCACCGTGGGCATGGCCAGCAAAGTGTTGAGCACGGTAATAACCAGACGTTTTCCGCGAAACGATCTGAAAGCGATTAAAAACCCGGCTGGAATCCCTGCAACACTCGCAATAATCGTCGATATGGCGCTTACCTTCAAAGAGACCTGAACAATCACCAGCAGTTCGGGGTCCATCGACCAGATGAGCAGCAAGGCTGACAAAAAGCTATCAATAAGAAAATCCATAAAATTATTATTTACCAATCGTGATGAACTCGTAAAAAGTCATTTTGCGAGCGACATTGAGCAATTTTGGAGAAAGATTCAGGTTGAGCATGGCGTTAAAAATTGCAAGCTGTTTGAGGGCGTTAGCCCGAGTTCTTGCAATTTAGCCAGGTGAAACCTGAATCCCAAAATTGGTCACGAAGAGAGCAAAATTAGACTTTTTACGAGTTCATCAATCGTGATGAATTTGTTTTTTTACGAACCGTGTTAAGTGTTATTTGGCATCTTCGACTGCATCTGGAAAAAAGGCCTGTCGCCCCTCTATCTTGTAATTAGCTATTATAGCCTGGACTTTTGGCGACACCAGCCATTTAGCAAGGGTATCAGCCAGCTCAAACTTCACGTGGGGATATTTTTTTGGATTAATCGGGATAATCCCGTAAGGATTAAAAAGCCCTGGATCACCTTCGCAGAGGATCTCAAGGTCAAGGCCCTGCTTCCGACCATACTTATATTTTAAGTAAGTCCCACGGTCAACGAGGATGTATGACTGCTTTTCCTCGGCATATGTCAGGCTTTTTCCCATGCCCTGTCCTATTGAAAGATACCATTGTCCAAGCCCTTCAGGGTGCTGAAAGGAGACGCTTCGTTTCCCCCCCTTGTTTATGATTTCGGTGGTCTCTGTTTTAAGGGATAATCCGGTGGCCTGCCATAGCGCCTGTTCTTTGGTGTGTGTACCGCTGTCATCCCCACGGGATACAAAGCGGGATTTTGTATTCGCAATTGCTTTCAGCGCTATCTCTGCTTTGACCATACCTTTAATTTTTGCCGGGTCTGCAACAGGGCCGGCAATCACAAAGTCGTTATGCATTACCGCTAATCTATATGCACCGTAGCCGTCTTTGACGAACCTTTCTTCCCTGCTTTTTGCATGCACAAAGACGATATCCACATTTCCGTCCATTCCGTCTCTTATTGCAGCTCCCGTACCCTTTGCAATAACCTTAACCTGTATGCCAATATCCTTTTCTAATTGAGGCAACAATACATCCAATAGTCCGGAATTCTGTGTGCTGGTTGTTGTTGACATCTTCAGTATTTTATCAGCCCCCATGGTTGTACCGGGAACTATACATATCATGAAAACCACGGTTAAAATCCACATTACACTTTTTTTCATTCTACTTTCCTCCTGTTAAGTTTCCTGTTGGAAAATCACTTTACCGCTCATGCTTACATCATAACCGTCAAACATTTTAGTTAGATCATAACGCTACCAGCGAACAGGAACAAATTCAAGCTCAAGGATAGAGGCAACCGGCTTGATGAAGAATCGGTTCTATATCCTGAAAAAATTTGTCCCAGTCTGGAGGGCAGTCATTATGAGCGCAGTCGTATGTAAGCAGTGTTCCTTGCTTGGCTGCTTTATAGAGGGTAAGTCCGTGCTTGTATGGGATAAGCTCGTCCTTTTTTCCGTGAATTATCAGTACCGGCCCGTTGTATGAACCGACAACAGAAAGATTGTCAAATGGATCAGGCGCAATAAAACCGGGAACAAAGTATTTTGAGGCCATTGACTTGATACTGATAAATGTTGACTTAAGGATAAGCATTGCCGAAGGCCGTTGCTCTGCCAGGGTGCATACGGCGCCGCCGCCGATTGAGTGTCCAAAAAGGATGATTTTTGAAGAATCGACATCCTTGCGTTTAATCAGCATGTCATAGGCTGCAACAAATGTTTTGGAAATGCTGCGTTGAGAAGGGGATCCTTCTGATCTTCCATAGCCCGGGTATTCGACAAGCAGCACACCGATGCCGAGCCGAGTAAAGCCTTTTAGTGTTTCCGGCCACATGTCGATTATTTCAGCATTTCCATGAGCGAAAATAACCGCGGGTGAAGGCCGGTTGGTTTCAGGTGGCAGAAACCATGTTTCTATTTTTCCGCCGGCCGTATCTATCCAGATCTTCTCCATCCCCGGAATACTATACTCCGCGTCTGACGAAGCCATTACGATTTGATGACGTGGAAACAAAATTTGTCTCTGCATCAGCAAAAGAAGACAGCAATAAGCAACATATATAAAGAAAAGCCATAAAAGAATTTTAATTGCTATATTCATTTTTTCATCCCAAAAGGTTCGATCCCTTCACGGAACCTTGTTACCATATTTCATTCGCTGTGACTTCGTAGATCATCTTGTCTTCCGAGCCGAAGTGTTTGCACAGAGTATCGAAGATCTCAGAGCCATGCGTGATAAAATAGCAGCTTTCAAAAACCTTGGAGTTCACCATCCCCTCAGATATCAGGTGGTTGAGCCAGTCCTGAAGTGGCTTGTAAAATTCTCCTACAAATATTTGCGGCTTGTAGTGCCCAATGCCAAGCTTCTTCTTCACGAAAGTTATGGCATTTTCAAGGTTGGTCCCCACTCCGCCTTTAAAATAGATGTCTGCCTCAGTGGCTTCAGATAAGATTTCCTGTCTTTCCAGCAAATCATTTCGAGCCAGATACGCCGCAAAATCCACATGGGGATAAATTTCTACCCCAGGGATCTTCCAGTACACGGCCCCGGATAGCATACCCAGAGAAGCCGTGCTTTCGGATACAAAGGACATGACACTTCCTGTATTGCCACCTGTGAGAATGCCGCAAATGCCGCCGTGGAAGTCCTTGAAGGACTTGATGCTGTCTACAATTTCTTTTTGTGTGTCGGCATCTACTTTCCCTGCTGTTCCATAAAACGCGGCAAGCTTTCTTGAGCTGAAGGCCTCGTTAAATGAGGGTATCACAGAAGACCTCATAAAGAATTTCTTGTACAAGACCAGATCCCCCTGTAAAGGGTTCTTCCAGTAAATCTCCACACCCATGTCCTGAAGCTTATTCATAAAGGCAAGGTCGTCTGACTTGAAAAAATATTCCTCCTCCGGGGCCCTCATAAAGGTCAGATTCCTGATGAGGCCAAGGTCAGCGGCTACAATCAGATAAGATGCAAGGAGTCGGTTAGGGAAGTCCTGGACTACCAGCGAGGTATAAGGCCATAGCTCATGTAAGAGTAGGTCGCACCTATTTTTTAGCTCAATGAATTTTTGCTCTCCAGCGTCACTGATGGCTGCGATGGTGTTTTCATCCACAGTACGCTCTTTGTAAAGTCTCTCCAAAAATGAGGATTGCAGGTCGATATAGAACTTTTTTTTCACACTGCGTTTTACTGAAGCTGGTTTATAGACTTCTATGTGGACCTTCTCCTTTACGATGTCCTTTTCTCCTCCCACGAGTTCAAGATATATGATCCCGTTGGTGTATTTACTCCCTACCCTGGCATCTGTGTGTTCAGGATCGAGAATATAAATCTCGTTTTGCTGTGTAAAAAGGCTGGTATGCGATATTACCCCGCTTCCCGCCGGCACTATGACCTGGTCCACTTTTTGCTCAGGCTGAGCAAAATAGAAATCTTCACGGGGAATCATTTTACCTACGGCAGCCTTCAGATAATTGGGCGTCAGGACAATGGGATTGGGCAGATGGATAAAGGGCATAATCGGTACGACCAGAATGCCTTCCTCCAGCACCATGGTTCCCTTGGGAACAATGATGGTGCGGTTTGAAATGAGATTGATCAATTCCTCGGCAGAGTATTTGAGTTCAGGGTTTTTCAAATAAATCTTGCCGATTTCAAGACCGGTTTTTATTAACTGGTCAATAGTAAGGCCTGCGGAATATTCTGGAATATAGAACCAGAATCTGGCTTCATAGGATATCTTGTTTCCTTTGAGTTCAAAAGGACTGAGTTTTTCCTGATTGATGCCGAGTCTTGCCTTTGTGCTATGCAAGTCTGTTGTCAGGCAATCTTTGTTGCGCAGGAAATACTGCATCTGTTCGTCGTCGAGGTGTACTGAGGCCAGTGCAACAACCTCAGAAGCATCTGCACGAATAATCTTCTCAATCTTACAGTCAGGGCTTTCATTCAGGGACACGGCATAACCTCCAAAATTTGAAAGATGAACGTCCAACATCGAACATTGAACGTCGAATAATGATGCGCAATTCTCACACACAAGTCTCACAACATTTATCTTCATTTGAGAGACAAACGGAATAAGATCTTCTCAGGAGGAAGCCGAACGTAAAGCTGAGTGGCTGGTTAGCCGATGTATTCGGTTTGAAGTCCTGCGTTCTTGGCCGCTTCAAATTGTCTGCTGTCAGAGGTGACAAATAGATCTGCCTGCCACTCCAAAGCACAAGCAACATGTATAGCATCCATTGCTCGCAATACATTTTTTTCCAGCAGATTGAGTGAACGTGAAATCACCGCTGGAGTGACCTGAAGAACAGTAGCGTCACGGACATCATCCAGTAATTGCCGCTTTGCCTTCCGATAGTCCATAACTGTTAAAACTTGTTCTCGCTGTCGCCGGTTAAGCGCAGAAATGATTTCAGGTACTAAAATAATACAGAGAGCTAACTCCGATGCATGCTGCAACAAACTGTCCATTTCTTCGCTACCATCTTCTTGGACATACCTTTTGGCAAGGGATGATGAATCAACAGAGAGTCTCATCAGGTAGTTTCACGCTCTTCAATGATAGCAGAGGATAGATCGCTTCCTGAAATTTGCAAACGGATACCCGGTTGCTTCCATGAAGGTATCCTGAATTTATCGGAAAACGGAATAACTTCGGCCACAGGCTTCCCGCGACGTATAAGAACAATCGTTTCACCATGTTCCACCTCAGTTATGAAACCTGATGCCCTTTTACGAAAATCGGTAAATGAAATAGTTTTCATTGTAATGCCTCCTTATGTGTACATCTAAATGTACATCAGAAAGCGCTCTTTGTCAAGATGATATTGACTTAGCTTTAAGTGCTTTTCGTAATTCTTCAGGTGGCACTTCCTCTATGACTATAGGCTTCAAGAGAGACTTATTTTTACCTGTTGATAGTGGGCTTAATATCATAAAAAGTGGCCTAACGCTCTTGGGATCTGAACCAACAATTTCACTGATTTTACCAATTCGATATCCAACGTAACTTGCTTCAGAGATTGATAAGTTTTGGTTCTCATTTGCCTTCCATTCAGCCCCGAGTTTAGCTTTTACAATTCTTTCAATTTCACCCCCTGATTTAATCACAATCTTAGCCCCATTTTCATCAATTAATTCATATTCGACAATGGTAGCTTGCAACAAGGCTAACACAACGTAATTTCCAGAAAAATTTTTATTAGGTCTTTTTTCCTTTATTTTTGTGTATAGCTCCCGCTCAAATCTATCCTCAGAAATTATATATTGATACACACCACCGATTTTAACTTTAAACTTCTTAACATTAAATGCGCTCAACTCGCTTTTGGCATAACCAATAACGTCGGCTTCAGCCTTCAACTCAAACTTACTATCTCCTGATACCGTTGGAAGAGTCACCCTACCCCTTAAAGATTTCATAAACTCTTCATTTTGATCTTTAGTAAATATATCACGCATTAAAAGAACAGGAGTTCTATGCAAATCAATTGTTCGATAAATATCTCCTATATGCTGAATTTCCGGTATAGGCGTAATTGGCACATATTTGTTATCTTTGATTAATCTAGTAAATGGATCAGCACACCCAGATGTGAGAACCAAAACTATCAATCCTATAAATAATGACATTTTTTTCATCATTTTTTTCTCCCATCTTTGGAAGTTAAAGAATTAACAATTGGGGTCGGGCCACAGTAACCAACTATAATAACTGCAAAAGAAGCCCCAAATAGCCCCTATAATCGTCTTAAATGGCTCTTTTTGGCCCCCCAAAATGCCCTTTTAAGGCCTTATTTGACGCAAAATTTAAACGTTTTATATATTATATCAAGATGTTCCTGCGGCCCGACCCCCATTCTCTGAACTTCCCATAGCCCCCACAAGTTTAAAAGTTGAGAACGTCCCGTAAGTCTCTCCCAAATTCAACCCCGTCCCTTTATGGTGTCATGCGCCGATCATATCTTTGCAGCGAGATAGAGCGGATAGTTCTGAATAACCTGGTTCCTGATCCTGCTCAGCGGTTTTCCGGATATCTTGACGGCCCTTTTCGGTGAATACTTCAAGATATACTGCCGCAGGCTTTTTGCATGTGTTCGGGTCCCTGATTTAACCTCTACCGGTACAAGGGCATCGTCAACAACCCTTATGAACTCAATTTCAGAAGTCCCCTCCGTCCATGAGTACAGCCTTGAAACACCTGAAGCAGCAAATTCCTGGGCAACGAAATTCTCTGCGAGATACCCTTTTGCAATGCCGTAATCTTGTGAATGGATGAGGCTAACCGGTAGATCCAGCATACACCCGAGGAGACCAATATCAAATAAAAACAGCTTGAACACATTTTCTCTGCAAAAGGATTCCAGGGGTATCTCAGCCCTTTTACATACCTTAACTTTTAGAATTAGCCCGGACTTTTCCAGCCAGGCAATGGGACCCTGCAGTTCCGCATAACCTTTTTTCCTGAGGATTACCTCTTTAAATCTGTATTTTTTGACTGACCCGTCAATATTTGCGGAAAGCTGCACAGGTACATTCTCGAATACAGACACAATATGTATCGAATTGATCTTGCCTGAATGCTTCGCAAAGTCGTTATTGTAGCTCTCAATCAGCTTTTCCTGAACATCCCTTGCCCTTTTCATTGCTTCAAAAGGATCATCCCTGTTATAAGTCAAATAGGTTGAAACAACCTGCGGCATTCCGCCTGTGACATAATATTCCCGCAACCGATTCCACAACCTCTGATGGGCTATTTCCGAGAAGGAATCAACCTTGTCTGAATCCTGGTACAACTCCAATGAGACCTCATCATTCAATGCCATGAGAAATTCTTCAAAATTCAACGGGTATAGTTTCAGGAAATCGACCTTACCCACAGGGAAAGATCCTGAAGACAACTTAACCCCGATCAGTGAACCGGCGCAGCAAAGCGCAAGTTGAGGCATCTTTTCGCAAAAATATTTTAAGGATGTCAGGGCTCCGGGGCATTCCTGGATTTCATCAAATATGACAAGATCTTTGGCAATATCAATCCTTTTGCCGGAATAGATGGATAACTCAGTTAGTATTCTTTCCGGGTTCAAATCGGCTTCAAATGCCGTTGATAGCTTTTTATCCTTCTCAAAATTGAAGGTATGGCAATCGGAAAACTCGTTTTCCCCGAAGGCTTGAAGAATATAGCTTTTTCCAACCTGACGCGTTCCTTTCAGAATGAGGGGAGAGCGTGCGGCAGCATCTTTCCATTCAAGTAGCTTTGCATAGATTGTCCGCTTCATAAGAGCATTATATGGGGACATTTATTTTTGTCAACGAGTTTTTCGCAAATTACAGATATATTCATACTACTTTTTCGTATATTTCCGACTTTTTTATACCATGTCGCAATACTATTTAGCCAGCTCGTAGTTCGATTGTCGAGCAACCGGTGTAAAAGCATCATTTTTACTGAATGAAGAGAGTATTAAGTCCAAACTGTTCTTAGTCCCCCACGCAGGAGCGAGGGAACGAGGAAACAGTTTACCCTGCAAGAGTCCAATTCTGGTCTTCTTTGGCCTCAGCAAGATCGCGCACTCGCTCAATGTCGGTTTCGATGTGCATGATCCCTTTCGTGCAGAACCTATTCTTGAAGAACGATTTCAAATTTACTTATTTATGGATATCCCTAAGTTCCCTAAATATGTTGTGAGTTAAAAACAAAGGCATGAGAAACTTATAATCTGAAGAACGTCCCATAGGCTCCCCGATGTGGGTGCAGATCCACTCACCGTTGTCCAATTTGCCGCCGAACATGGTAAGGATGGCGACCCGTCGACCGTGGTTGACGACTTTAACTTCCAGATAGGGAGGTCCAAACTCGGGGTCCATATTGTACAGTTTGCTGACCGCCTTGATCCTGACTCTGTCAAGGAGTCCGAAGTACACAGAAGTTGAGAAGCTAAGGACTGATATGGCAAGGGGTGCGAGAGCGACATAATTTGACATTGTCATGAGTTATTCATCCTGCTGCATCCAACGAGACTGTCGAAAAAGTACAAAAGTAGCTAATTTATCCATTTCGCATGTAATAAAATCAACTACTTACAAACCTTAAAACCGCGGGTTTAGGGTTTTTCGACAGACTCAACGTTTGCATCACCTATGTAGACCTGAAAAGATATTATCCTTACCCGATTGGACTTTTATTCTTTCTTCGTATGTAGAAATTAGAAAGCTTGAAATTGAGCCTGCAAGATTGATTGCCAAATCGGCGTGCCTTGGTTCAGGAGAAACAGCTTTTTTACCTTTTCCGTGCGCATCACCATATGCATTTCGTAATGATGCAAAACCAGAAATTACTGAACTGCATCCAGACAATATCTGTTTGAAGATATGCTCGTTATGTTGTGCTGGGCTTAGACTCATCTTTGACGCAACAATTTTATATAGCTTTGGTAAATCTTCACGATTAGTGTAGGATTCGCCCATCTGGTCTAAAATGAATTTGCATGTACTTTCAACCAAAGACCTTGCTGCAGTAATGGCACCTTCAGGGTCCGAGTTTCTTCTTTCGTGAATCCTTCGCCAAGCTTCAGATACAGTATTTGAGTTACAAGTTGAGAGAATTCTGTTTACAGAAACTCCAATTGGTTCCGATCCGCCCTTTTTTACATGATCCAAGAGCGGTACCAAACCATCCCAAATAAATTCCCTTCTGCCTTGATAAGTGGAAGAGGTTTTTTTCATAAGACTCCAAAACTGACTTCCATAGCGGCAATCATATACCCAACTGGGAATGTAAGAGGTTATAGATTGCTCGGAGATCAAATTCATTCTAGAGGCTTCATATTCTTTGTAGTCAACATTTTTGCCTGTCGCAAGACCGATGCACTTTTCTTGGAAATCTTCTATTTCTTGAACTATGTTATTTTTCAATTTTTATGTCCAACAAGTATAAGCTGTTGACCCCATTTTTCTAATTAAACTCGTAACATAACGTCCCCTATATCCCCTGATATAAACAGGATTCGAATTTATTTTGTACAAGAGTCAGATTTTTTATTTCACATTCCCAGATTACTATCACCTTCCAGCCAAGCCTTTCAAGTTCATCCCTGTTTTTTTGGTCACGTTTGATATTACCCTTGAATTTTGCTTTCCAAAACTCTTGGCGTGATTTTGGAGTATAAGCATACTCGCAACCGTCATGGCGATGCCAGAAACATCCATGAACAAAAATAACAGTTTTGAATTTAGGCAGAACAATATCAGGTTTCCCTGGTAAGTCTTTTCTGTGAATTCTAAACCGATAGCCTGACTTGTGAAGCAGAGAACGAACAGCTTTTTCAGGTTTTGTATCTTTTGAACGAATCCTGCCCATATTCCAACTGCGCTTTTCCAGTGTCAATGTGTCCATTACACCAGATTCTCAATACCAGTCTGTTGAATTTTTATGAAATCAACAAAACTTTCAAGGGTTAATAAAGACTCACGCCATTCCTTTGAAAATGAAAACAGGTGAGGCTTTGGAATGACAAGCGCAACATTATTATCTTTCATTTCCTGGAGTTGATGACCAGAAACCCCTTGCTGAAGAGTAAACAGATGTTTTGGTGATATCCGGTCTGCTTCATTCAAAATCTGTCGCCATCTGTCTTTGCAGCAAGTTTTGGATGCCAGCATATGCAATTTCAAGTCTGGGAATTCTGGAGCATGATATGCTTTACCCGACGGGAAAAGAAAATCTGGTTTTTTGCGATTTTCAGTTATAACCTGAGTTTCAAATAAAATTTCCATGTCAGCAAAAATAGATTCAAGATTCAGTTCCAGTGAAGTTCCAGTTCTTGACTTACGCCGGTTTGAAACAGAATGAGCAAGCTTGATAAATTCATCAACAGTTGAGAATCCATTTTGAATATGTGGCAGAACTTCTGACTGTTCAATTTGTTCAAAAATCTGAAATTCGAGTTCACGTCTTTTCAGCAGAAGCTCGTCAACTGATTTTTTCCATGAACTGTATGGAATCAATTCCAATACAAGACTAAAAAGTTCACGCCCGGATGGAAACACTTTGAACCATTCCGGCGGAAGTTCAAGCCTTTTTTTCTCTTCAACAACAGGAACATACTGCTTCATACAGAAACGCCCCGGTTCAACTTCTTGCCCGAGCCAGCTTTCAATAATATTTTCTTCTTCAAGAGAAGAAGCTACCCATGCCACAGCCTGCAGTGTTCCGTTGAAGCGATTAAGAGCAAAAACACATATACTTCCAGTATTTTCTACATCCTGAACAGGAGAAGAACCGCCGCCCCAGCGTGTAAGACGAAATTCATCATACTTCTTTTTGAGGCCTTTTTCTGGGAAAAACTTTGAATTGTAATAAATTGCTCTAAGATTTTTTACACAGAGTTCTTGGGCAGGGAAATAACATTCTTTAATGAATGTATCCGGGTTGTATTTTTCAACAGTACATATTTCAGGAATTACTGTTTCAAAAAAAATACGAGGAAGATAAAGGCCTGCCTGATGTCCACCAGTCAATCCGGTATCATTTCCAGACATTCGTTTTGCAATCCAGAAAAAATTATTATAATCAATTTCTTCAAGAAATCTTGTGAGTGACAATCTTTTAAATGTTCCTTTGATATTCATGAGTGTTTCCTGATAGTTTCAGCCATCTGAACAGCACAGTCAGAAACCGCTGGGACAACTACACTGTTACCCAGTTGTCTGTATGTCTGTGTTCTGGAAACAGGAAAAATAAATTTTTCAGGATCATATCCCTGAAGTTGCATTGTTTCTTCAACTGTCAAGCGTCTTGGACGGTCTCCCTGTTGTTCAATGAGTACTTCAGCGCCATCTTTATGATAACGAGCTGAGATCGTTCGTGTAACTGTATTTTTTTTGATTGGCATGCCATGTAAACTATAACCAAATCCATTTCCCTTCTTTGCGTGATGTGCTTTATGTCGTTTCAGGGTATCCCAAGTGCCCGGACCGATTGTATAGCCTTCAACTTTCTTGGAAATGATTGTTTTTAATTCGGGATACGGATAATCATTTGAAGGTTTACCAGGTATCAGTATACCCTGTTTGCTAACTGGAATCTGCTTTGGATCATAGCCAACAATGAATATTCTTTCTCTGTGCTGCGGAACCCAGTTGGCACCATCTACAATTTCCCAATCGATTACATATCCAAGTTGGTTTTCAAGTGAATGCCTGATAGTTTCAAAAGTTTTTCCTTTATCATGTGAAAGAAGATTTTTCACATTTTCCAGCATGAACGCCTTTGGCCGTTTTATTCTCAGTATTTCTTTAATTTCAAAGAAGAGTGTCCCCTGAGTTTCATCTTCAAAACCATGTTTTTTTCCAAGAGAATTTTTTTTAGAAACTCCCGCAAGTGAAAAAGGCTGACAGGGAAAGCCTGCACAAAGGACATCGTGATCCGGAATTTCACTTTTGATTATTTTTCGGATATCGCCATAAGGGTGCTCCCCAAAATTTGCTTCATATGTTTTTTTAGCGTATTTATCCCATTCACTGGAAAAGACACACTTTCCTCCGGCATTCTGAAAAGCCAGCCTGAAACCACCGATACCTGCAAACAGGTCAATAAAAGTAAAGTCCCATCTTTCAGGAGGAGGGTAAGGCAAGCCATTAAAAAGAAAATTCAATTGAGCCTGATAAGGTTTAACGTCTTCACAAACGCTTAGTTTATTAGAAATACCATGATGAATATTTTTATTGACAAATGCATAGCTTTCATTGCGCATTGAATTTGTAAAATAGGGGAATTTTAATGCAGGAAACTGAATCCAGTGGCTAACGGCAGCGTCCAATTCTTCAAGTTCGTGTACTTTAAACCACGGTTGATTTTTCAAATGCCCTGCTAATTGCTCGTGAAAATCATGTATTTTCATTGAAACACCTGTTGTTTATTTAAATAAATCGAATGTTGTTCCATCCACTCGTCAATCCTGTTTCTGTCGAACCGCCATTGATTACCTATTTTGGATGCAGGAATTTCACCGTTTTGAGCCATCTGATAGAGTTTTGTTCGACTCATCTTAAGGTAGGCAGCCAACTCTTCCACAGTCATCCATTTATCATTTTTGTTCATATATTTCTCATTAAAAAATATTATTATTTGAGAAGGAATGATAATGCTTGATAATTCAAAAGACAAGATATTTCCAGCAAAAGGCTCAAGGGAATGGGGGCGGGCCACGCTATCCATCTGATATTTATGGGTTAACCTCCCAAACATAAGTGTTTTTAGCTCTTAAAACGCTATTTTTAATTGCAACCATCGGCGTCGATCTCTGGCAAATTTTAGCAAAAATTCTTTACAAAAATACCCTTTTAAGGCCTTATATGGCGCTACATTTAAATGATTTGTTCACAATATCAATATGTTCCTATGGCCCGACCCCCAAGGCTTTTTGCGGCTGGATTAGCGACGTTAGGCTTTCCTTATCAGTTTTCTGAATCGACATCACTCACTTTCATAAAGAAGGCCGCAGGATATCTATCTCGAAATCTGCGTCTTTTTGCAGTTGATGTCGCCAACGTTGTGGCACCCACGGCTACAGCTGCGGCTGCCAAGAACTCAGCATGACCAGCTGCTATCAACGGCCCTGCTGCGAGAAACTCCGCGCTAAGCGCAGCTCCCACGATTTTTATTAAGTCTTGATCGATTTTCTTCCACTCGCCTTCCGCTTCTTGGACCTTCTCTTGTAACTCTTCTGCCAACAGATATGCGTTTGTTTCATCAAAAGGGTTCTCAGTACAGGCGTCCTTCCACACTCTCCGCAAAAATAGTCTAAGGGATCGGAGCCGTCCCTCCATTCTCAGGGTTAAAGCGTGATCAAGACGCAATCCATCTAAATACCTAAGATTTGCATTCTGAATTGCTTTTGAAAACGGTGCCCAAACTTTGTTTTCAACATTGTTGGAATCGCGATCTATTTCAATTTCACGCCATCTTACTGGTAAGTCCGTCACTAAATACGACCCTGTAATGCTCGCGGTCAGCTGAGCGATGTCGTAGCTGGAACCGGTCGTCATTATGTGCAATTGTCCGGATTTTGAGTCAGGACCTACCGGTTCAAGGAAATCTGGATCTCGTTCTCTCTCCCTATTAATATATTTCAAAAAAGCTTCTGCGGAATATCCCTCCTTTCCCAAATCAAGTTCATCGAAAAGCCTTTTGATGTAAAAATCTGGGGCACCCAAAAGGAGGTTTTGGTAGGATAGCTTATCTCTATGCCGGGCCTCAAGCTCTTTCACCGAGTCCTCAAGAGCCTTTTTTAGCTCTTCATTTTCTTCGAACTTCTTTTGTTGACGTTTTAAGGATTCTGATCTGGTCAAGTAAAAATGGACACCTGGTTAAGCTGCTTTTGCCAATGTAAAATTCTTTTCAAAATCATTAGGATTCTTGTATCCCAGATAAGAATGCAGACGGTTACTGTTATAAAACATCTCGATGTACCGAATCAC
>DATKWZ010000026.1 GCA_035529315.1 Anaerolineae bacterium | reverse complement strand
GGAAAATCAATTGATATAGTCAATAAATGTAAAGGACGAATTTATAACCTTACCGGCAGAACCACCTTGGATGAACTGGCTGGAGTACTCAGCTTTAGCAGCCTGCATGTGGGTGTGGATAGTGCGGCTCCACATATCGCCGCGGCCGTGGGCACTCCCACAATAACCATTTACGGTCCCTCCGAATGGCTGGTTTGGGCGCCTTTGGGTGAAACACACAGTGTTGTTACTCCGGATCGCTATTGTGCTCCATGCCACCAGAAAGGATGTGATGGTAGCGGCACAAGTAAATGTCTTGAAGAGTTAACAATTGACAAGGTAGAAAGGGCTATTCATGGGGTCCTGGATAAGAGCGGGATACTTACAACCTGAAAGGATGTAGAAAAATGAGCAAGGTCTTAATCGGCATACCTGTTTTGGACAATGTGGAGATAACCAGAGCATGCCTGCAACATCTTTATCGAAACACTGAAACTGATAGATCAAGATTAAATGTTTCTGTTTTGATAGTTGATAATGGATCACAGAATAATATAGAAGATATTTTTCGACAAGAATTTAAAGATCCGAAATTTCCCACTTATTTTTTGAGAAATTCGGAAAATATAGGCGTGGCTGCCGCATGGAATCAAATATTAAAGTTTGCTCCAGAGAAAGAGCTCGAAAAATCCTTTTATTACGATTATTATGTTATATCAAATAATGATGCGTTCTTCGGCATTGATTGGCTCCAACCACTTGCAGAAACCATGGAAACCGATAAAAGGATAGGCTGGATTTCTGCCATGGAAAACGGATCCCCTGTATTGGAAGAACTAATAGAAGCCCATTTGCTGTCAAAGGAATATCGGGTAAATCCACAAACACCATATACCACTGAGGTCATTAATGAGAGTTTGAAGCAAATTTATGAAAAATGGGGAGGACATGAACCTTTCTGCCGACTTGTCAGGAACAAGGACCTGCCTTTTTTTATCCCATTTCAAAAAGAGGGCAGGTCTGCTGTCTGCTTTATGGTAAGACCTGCCATGATTAATCAGATCGGTTTTTTTGATCAAGACTATTCTCCAATCGGCATTGCTGAAGACCTGGAATACTTTCTGAGAATGGAGCGAATTTTAATGCCGTCGTGGCTGACTGATGAAATATATCCTGAAGATGCAAAATGGAAATGCGGTTTTTGTGGTAAGAGCGTCGTGCATCACAACTGGTGCAGCACACGCCAGGGGCCGAACTTTGATGGCCGGAAATGGGATAAAGTGAGAGAGAAAAACTGGAAAGCCAAGTTTGGGAAATCCCGCAAATATTATACAAAATTACTACCATAAATTGTTTTTGATCTGAAGAGTGTTATGAAAAAGATTGCGTTTGCAATGGAAAAATTCAGTCGTTATGCGGGTGGAGCGGAATCGTACGCTGTTTCTCTTGCCACTTCCCTTATAGAAAATGGGTGGGAAGTGCATCTTTTTGGAGAAACGTGGGATGGTGAACCTGAAGCAGCGGTTTTCCACAAGATAATCATTCCGAAATATCTTCCAGCCTGGCTCAAAATGGTCTTGTTTGCATTGAACCATAAGAGGGCGGTAAAAAATCAAGATTTTGATGTTGTCATGGGTTTTGGCAATACCTTGTATATGAATGTTTATCAAAGTCATGGCGGCGTACACTGGCTTTCGACAAAAAGAAAAGTTTACTCAGAAAAGAGTAAAATTAAACGGGCAATAAAACGATTGATTATCATTTTATCACTAAAGCAATGGATCAGGGCATGGATTGAATCAGCGCCATTTCGACTTGATCCACAGCCAAAAATCGTGGCTATTTCTCAAATGATAAAAAAGGACATGGAGTCTTTTTTCAGGGTAAAAGGTTCAGAGATCAAAGTTATATACAATGGTGTTGACACTTCCCGATATAACCAGAACCTGCGTCATGAGCTTAGAGGTCCGCTGCGAAAGCAAAGGGGGATAAAAGAGGACGATGTCGTCTTCTTGTTTATTTCGTACGACTTGAAGAAAAAAGGGATCGAGCCACTTGTGGAGGCTGCGTCTCAATTAAAAAAAATGGGTAATACCGATTTTAAAGTTATGGTTATCGGCGGACTTCCCTATAGAGCCCTTTTAAAGCAGATCAAGACCCTCAATATTGAAGATAAGATACTTTTTACAGGGCCGGTTCGCTCTACCGAAGAATATTATGCAAACAGTGATGTATTCGTGCTTCCAACTTATTATGACGCGTGTTCTCTCGTTGTGATTGAGGCTATGGCATGCGGTCTTCCGTCAATTACAACCACGAGCAATGGGGCAGCAGGTATTATAACCGATGGGAAAGACGGCTATATTATTCCTCATCCACCTGGAGCACAGGACCTGGCGAAAAAAATGCAGCTGCTTCTGAATTATGAGAAACGCCGGGAGATGTCAAGGGAAGCTTTGCTCACAGGCCGGAGCTATTCCGCAAAAAAGAATCACCAGGAGATGATGATGATACTTGGCGAAGTGGCGGCTTTGAAAAGATTATGTGTAGGATAAATTAATATGGATATCTTAGGAATCTCAGCATTTTATCATGACAGCGCCGCCTGTCTTGTGCAGAACGGTGAAATTGTCGCCGCAGCCCAGGAAGAACGCTTTACCCGCAAAAAACACGACTTTGCTTTTCCTCGTAACGCCATAAACTATTGTCTTAAAGAAGGTGGTTTGAATGGGAAAAACCTGGACCTTGTTGCCTTTTACGACAAGCCTTTTATCAAATTTGAACGTATTCTGCAGACCTACCTGGCTTATGCGCCGGTTGGAATTAAATCGTTCATCAAGGCAATGCCTTTATGGGTAAAGCAGAAATTATGGATGAAAGAGTTTATTAAAAAGGAACTTGGCTTTGAAGGAAAAATCATCTTTCCTGAACATCATGAGTCACATGCCGCAAGCGCATTTTTTGCGTCACCCTTTCAGGAAGCTGCTTTTCTTACCATAGACGGGGTAGGTGAATGGGCAACCACCAGTTATGGCATTGGCAAAGATAATAATATAAAAATCTTATCCGAGATTCATTTTCCACATTCTCTGGGTCTTCTCTATTCCGCCTTTACTTATTACACCGGTTTTAAAGTCAACTCCGGTGAATATAAGCTAATGGGATTGGCGCCATACGGTGAACCTGAATATAAAGACCTGATCCTTTCAGAGTTGATGGATCTTAAAGAGGATGGTTCTTTCAAAATGAACATGGAGTACTTTAATTACTGCGCCGGTCTTACGATGACCAGCAAAAAATTTGGGAAATTATTCGGAGGCCCTCCTCGAAAACCTGAATCACAATTGACCCAGCGGGATATGGACCTTGCCCGTTCAGTTCAGGATATAACTGAAGAAGTAATACTCCGGATGGTAAGACACATCCATAAAGAAACCAATCAGAAAAATCTTTGCCTTGCGGGTGGTGTGGCTTTGAATTGTGTCGGCAATGGAAGAATCTTGCGCGAAGGCCCATTTGACAAACTCTGGATACAGCCTGCCGCCGGTGATGCCGGAGGAGCGCTCGGAGCAGCCCTGTTTGTATGGCATCAGTATCTGGGGAATCAGAGATGTTTAGATGCGGGAAAGGGAACTCAAAAAACATCATACCTTGGGCCGGAATTTGAAAACAGATATATATTAGAATACCTGAAAAACAAGGCTATTCCTTACGAGGAATCATCTGATGAAGAAATTCCTGAAAGAATTGCTGATTTGATAGCAGATCAAAAGGTTGTTGGCTGGTTCCAGGGGCGGATGGAATTCGGCCCCAGGGCATTGGGGAGCCGTTCAATTATCGGAGATGCTCGCTCCCAGAAGATGCAGGAAACAATGAATCTGAAGATAAAATTCCGTGAAAGTTTCCGCCCCTTTGCACCTTCCATACTAAAAGAAAAGGCTTCCGACTTTTTTGAAATAGATACGGAAAGCCCTTATATGCTATTAGTAGCCCCGGTAAAAAAAGAAATTCGCAGGGAGATGTCAAAAGAAGAACAAAGACTCTTTGGCCTTGAAAAACTTCATGTTTCACGTTCTGTTATTCCGGCGGTAACACATGTTGATTACTCCGCCCGCATACAAACTGTAAGCATGGAAGACAATCCTTTATATTATAAAATGATCGCAAAATTCGACGAAAAACATGGATGCCCGGTAATCATAAACACATCATTTAACGTCAGGGGGGAGCCGATTGTATGCACCCCTGAAGACGCCTATCTGTGCTTTATGCGAACCAATATGGATTATCTTATTATGGGTAATTACCTGTTGGAAAAAAAGAAACAAAAGCCGCTGGATCAGGATATAGATTGGCAAAAGGAATTTGAGCTGGATTAGGGAAAAGACAATGATTGTTGAAGAAATTAAAAACATCAAGAGC
>DATKWZ010000025.1 GCA_035529315.1 Anaerolineae bacterium | reverse complement strand
CAGGCCGCCTTTACCACAACCGAAACAGATCAGACTACACAAACCACCCAGACAAATCTTAGATATAAGCCTACGGATTGGCTCTCTTTTACGTATGATTTCACGCAGGACGAGCAGGAAAAGGATCAAACGGACGCCGATTCAACCAAAACCAGGCAATCAAACCATAATATATCCGGTCTCATCGGAAAAGAATTTAAAGTTCATAAGTATCTCAAAATCCGGCCGGAGTATCGCAGACGGCAGGAATATAAATATGATTCTGAGGCAGAAACAACGGATAATACAACCGATACATATCGGTTGCACTTTCTTTCATCCCCTTTAAAAGCCCTTGACACCGATCTTTCGGTGAATCACACTGTATCAAAAGAAGACGGCGAAACCCAGTCAAAGGTCTCATCTGCTTTGCTTCAGATATCAGCAAAACTCCGTGAGGGGGCTGATCTGGATGTGGACACAAACATCACCCGTTCGGAAAATCCTGTCAGCCAATCTGAGACAACCACCAGGTATATTAACTCAAATTTGCGACTTGAACTTACCAGAATGTTGACAGCCGAGATTGAATATAATAACAACTGGACGGAAACAGAAAATCCGGACAGTAGCAGCGACGGCAGAACTCACGATGCTAAATGCACGCTTTACTGGCGGCCCTCCCATGGTTTTTACCTTAGAGGCTCTTATGGCGTTGACAGAGATCATACGTCAGGAGATGAAACCGCTCAGCAACAGTATAACATGAACTGGTTGATGACCGATAAGACGCAGATTAATATGGGATATACCTTAAGCAGGAATGATACTATCAGCTCAACTTATTCTTCCGACCTTTCATGGAACTTAAGCCGGATGTTCACACTCAGGTTCAATTACAATTGGAGTTGCCAGAAGGCGGATATTATTACGGAAACACAGACTTTTACCACAAATCTTTCAGCAAGGTTTTAGGGGTCAGGGATTAGGGAGCAGGGATTAGGGATTAAATGGAGAACAGATGAAAAAAATAAGTTGCATCAAGCAGACAATACTATTACTTGCGGTATTGCCGCTATTTTACAATTGTGGCGGTCCCATGAGTTATATCCACCCTACAGCCGATCTTACATATATTAAAACAGTGGCCATTGTGCCTCTGAAAAACCTGACCAAGGAGAAGGACGCGGAAGGCAAGCTAATGAATGTCGTGGCTGTGGAGGTGCTAAGGAGGGGTATATTTGATGTTGTTGAATTTGGAGAGGTAGCTAAGATCCTGAAGGAAGAAGGGGTTAAGGAAACAGAAGGCGTTATCAGCAAAAGTGTTGCCGAAAGGGCTGGAAATCGGCTTAATGTCCAGGCCTTTATTGTTGGAGCGGTTGAAGAATACGGTATGTCGCGGGCAGGGACCAGCTCTTATCCGGAAGTCTCCGCTTCTTTAAAGCTGATAGATGCAAAATCTTATAAGATACTCTGGGAGGCGACACACAGTGTAAAAGGAGCAACAATTCTGGATCGGCTCTTCGGCATCGGCAAAAAGAGCTCCAGCGACCTTTGCAGAGAGTTGGTTGAGGAGATGTTTGATACCTTGTTTGGTGGGAGATAGAGGTCCGGATTTTGTGAAAAAACACTTATTCATCGTAGCAGCTATTTTAGCCTTTTTGCTTCCAGGGTTGCCTGGTCGCATTTTTGGGGCAGAGAATGTGATAAAAATAGAGAAAGTGGCTGTGACACCTTTTGGCACATTTACCGTTGGAGATATTTCCATTGATGTGACGCGTCTTATATCGGATCGTCTCATAAAAAATGAATTCAATGTTATTTCTCAGAATATTCTGGAAAATTTCCTTATCAAAAGAAGAATCCGCGGAATAGAATTTTTAGACAGACCGACTATCAGAGAAATGGGCGCTGTTTTAAAGGCAGATGTCCTGATATTAGGGTCTGTTGATCTCATTGAAAATGATGAAAATCCACAGGTAGTCATGAATGCCAAGATGATCAATTGTTCTGATGCTTCTGTTGTCTGGGCTAACTCTATTTCACGCACCGGGGACGACTTTGTCACATTTCTCGGCCTGGGCAGGATAACTTCTTTAAAGAAGCTGGTAGAAATCACAGCGGAGGAACTATTAAGCAACTTGCCGTCTACCATTGATCCTGCCGGCGCATCCGTAACTCCGATTGAGATTAGCCATGCAGGTTTTTTTCCTGATGTGCTAAGAAGCGGCAATTCAACACGCGTCTCAATAGAGGTCAGAGAGATCACCGGAAAGCTGCTGGATATCAAGGCATTTGTTCTTGATAGTGAGATTAACCTTGAAACCGAGGACGGAAGGTGGTATACTGGAATTATTTCAGCTCCGGCCATTGATGGAGTCTATCCGCTGAAGATTTATATATCGGACCAGCAAAACAAGCTTTTTATTATAGACTCCGCGGCCACTCTGACTGTTCACAACAGACCACCCGAAATCGCTCTTTCGTTTCCGCAAAGGCTTGTATCTCCCAATAATGACGGCATCAATGACTATATTCAATTTTTTCCTGAACTCCTGAACCCAATCATATTAGAAAGCTGGGAGGTTAAGATTATAGATGAAGCCGGCAACGTAGTGAGATCGGAAGGCGGCTTCGGCGCTCTGCCCGCGGGTTTTGTCTGGCGGGGTGAGAATAATCAATACAAGACTGTTAAAGATGGAACATATTTCTGTCAATTATTTGTGGAAGATAAGGCGGGCAACAGGACGTTCACGGCAAAGGAGAATATCGTGGTTGACAGAACTTCGCCCGAGGTTGCCGTTTTTCTTACAGAGGAAAATGAAGAAAGCCTTACCCTGTCGCTGGAAATCAAAGATATAAGCGAAATAGCTGATTGGGGAGTCATTGTTTACGACAGGACAGGCTCTGAAGAAGGAAGGTTTGAGGGCAAAGGGGATATCCCGGCAACCATGGTCTTCCCGGTTAAAACAAAACAAAACAAAGGCCTGAACCTCGAAGGAGAGGGGCAACTTGCGTATTCGCTTGAAGTAAGAGACATAGCCGGAAACAGATTGCAACTTGTAAAACAACCCTTAAAGATGCTTAAGCCTGAAGCAACCGAGGTTGAGCCTGAGAAAAAAACAGATGAATGGGTTGAGGATTTTTGATTGGATGAGCCAGACAAGAAAATTCATTTTTCTGCTTCTTATCCTGGGATTCATCTCGGGTTGTTCTTTATCTGCCACCCCGCACGCCTATGTCAGAAAAAACCATGATCAGTCGGTGGTCAAAAAAGTTGCGGTTTTGTCTTTTTACAACAATACAAAAAGCGCCGAAGCAAACAAAATTGTAAGAGGGGCTTTTGTCGCAAACCTGGTTGGAATGAGAAAGTTTAAGGTGGAATTTCCTGGTAACATCAAGAGCTTTCTTATCGGCGAGCGAATTGTTGTGAGAACCGGCGTTGATCTTAATACTATTAATCTTATGGGAAGAAGATTGGGAGTGGATGCCGTTATCATAGGCCGGATAGAAGAATTTGTGGGGATAAACGGAAAGAAAAGGGATGTTGTTCCCGTGGTTTCCATCAGCGCGAGGATGGTGGACGCCCGAACAGGGGAAATTTTGTGGATGGCTCAACACAGAAGAACAGGCGATGACTACCTAAAGGTTATTGATTTCGGCAAGGTCAGGTCGGTGGGCGAGTTGACCAGGAAAGTGGTTGGCGAGATGATTGAAACAATGCCGTAGGGGAAGGAACTTCAAACTTCTTATGATGAAAAAATTATCAGTATTTGCTTTGATGGCGCTTTTTGGGCTTGCAGTCGCAGGTGTAGATATCCTGCATTGCGGTTCTCCTGACACACGCGTACTTGCGGAAGTAAATGGCGAATTTATTGATGAAGACGCTCTTTATGAGAGGCTTAAGGATATTCACAGGTATAAGCCGCAAATCCGGCCTGAAGAGGGCGCCGGCAGTATCAAAATCACGGATATTGTTGAAGATATTATCGATGAGCGACTCATGATCCAGGAGGCTTACAGGGTAGAACTCGACAGGTCTGTTGATTTTACAAAAAAGATTGAATCCTTCGTGACCACACAATCAATCCTCAGATTAAGAAAAGAAGAGATTCTTGATAAAACCAACATCAGCGAACAAGATATTTTAGAGTATTTTAAAGAGCGTTATGAGAAAGATGGGCCAGCCCCTGAAGGGATGTTTAAAAAGGTAGAGCCGCGAATCAGAAAAAACCTCGGAAAGGAAAAAGAGAAAGAGCTGTCTGATAATTTTATTTCCGAGCTGAGAAAACAGGCGGATATATGGATTGACAGTGAGCTGATTAACCTGCTTGACTTGGAAAAGAATTATACAGGGGAAAAGTCGGTGGTGGCAAGCGTAAATGATGATACGATTCCCACTGATGATTTTCTCCATGATTTGAAACAGGCGACTCAAAAACAGACCATGCAGGCCATGAAGCAGCCCTTGTTAAAAAACAGTGACCATCCGGAAAAAACGCAAAATGAGTTAAAAGAAAAGATTGTGGATAACCTGATAGCATTCAAATTAATCGACCAGGAAGCTTTAAGGCGAAATTATGTCAATGAGCCCGCATTTATGGATATGGTTAAAAATCGTAAAGAGCGGCTCCTTATCAATGAATTTAAGGCAAAGCTAATCTATCCCCTGATAATTCCAACGGAAAATGAGTTGACACAATATTATGAAAAGCATATAGATGACTATAAAAAAGGGTATGAGGTCTGGTTCGGGGAGATGATCTTTAATGCCAGTAAAGACGCTGAGAAAGCTTTGAAAGAATTAAAGCAGGGAGCGGGCTTTGAGTTTTTGGCGGCACGGGTGTCGGAAAGATGGATTCCAAGGCAAAGAGCTGTATGGGTTAATGCCGATTCCTTTTCTCCCGCAATCAGTAAGGAGTTAAACCGGCTGAAACCGGGTGAGATCAGCAATGTAATCGCCGACGACAGACAATACAGGATCATTAAATTAAAGGGCAAAAGAGGTGGAAAGCCCATAGAGTTCTTCAGGGTCGTCGATAAGTTAAAAAAAGCAACAGGGCAAAAAAAATTCAACGAAATCATATCTGAATATTTAACAAAGTTGCGTAAAGAGTCCGGAATAAAGATTAACAAAAAAGCTCTGAAACAGATAGAAGAAAAATACCGGGTAACTACTCCATGAAATTCATAAAACCGGCCACTTTATTGCTGCTATTGATCGCAATTATCATCGTTGGAACTGTTTCTTGCGAGAAAAGGGTGTCCAGGCAGCTTGTGAGGAAAAAATGCGTTGAGTGCCATCAAAAAAAGGCTGATGAGTTTAAGAAGGCAGGGGTTGTCCATAAGCCTGTAAAAAACAATGAGTGCGAATCGTGCCACAGACCCCACGGCGTAATCGGGGGCGTTTACCTGAAGGTGAGCGAAAAGAAGCTTTGTTACACCTGCCATAAAGAAAAGAAAAGCATGCTTGACAAAAAGCATGCTCATCCCCCGGCAAGAGAAGAAGAGTGTATAAGCTGTCACAATCCACATTCGTCCGAAAACAAAAACCTCTTAAAAGGCGCGGGAAACAATCTTTGTTTTATCTGCCATAAAAAAGATACCTATAACAGAAAAATGCAGCATGCGCCCTTATCCGAAAAAGGGTGTTTGACCTGTCATAATGCTCATGGTTCTGATTATGAAAAATCACTTTTTGCTTCAACTGCCGATGTTTGCGGTAAATGTCATAATTTTAAAAACCCTGCATTTATCAAAAGTCATTCCGGCTATAAATTAGAGGGAGATTCCTGTGTTTCCTGTCATACGCCGCATTCTTCTTCAAACACAAAACTGTTTCGAGAATTCACTCACGCGCCGCTTGATCAGAATCAGTGCAGTTCCTGTCATAACCAGCCTGAATCAGAGCGCCCTTTAGACATCAAAAAAAGCGGGGCTGATCTATGTTACGGGTGCCATACAAAAAATGAGGCGGATTTTAAGAAAACCAATACCCATTCACCGGTTCAAGATGGGAATTGCCTGTCATGCCACAGCCCCCACACCACGGACAATAAACATATAACGCTTCTGCCTGATGGAAAGCTTTGCTATTCGTGCCATAAAGAAAGAGAAGAGTTGATTAAGAAACAGCATGTTCATAATCCGGTAAAAGAGAACAATTGTACATCGTGCCATAATCCACATGCATCAAACAATGATTATGTATTAAAAGAAGTGGGCAAAAAGCTTTGCTACCAGTGTCACAAGACAGATGATTTTACGCGGTCGAATGTTCACAATCCTGTTAAAAAGGGAGATTGCGTTGTTTGTCACGACCCCCATGCATCGGATTACAAGTTTGAGCTCAAACGCGCTGAGGTTGAGCAGTGTTACATGTGCCATCAAAAAGAGAAGATGCTCTTTGATAGAGTTAATGTTCATACTCCGATCAGGATCGGACAATGTGTGGTCTGCCACAACCCACACTCAGAAAGCAGAGAAAAGCTTTTGATTCAGAAAAAAGACAGACTCTGCTTTAATTGCCACAAGGGGATGCTCGATGATGTTGAGGGGGGAAGTGTCCATGAATCCTTTGCAAAGGGCCGGTGTCTTACATGCCACGACGAACATGCCGGTGACAACGATTTCCAGTTGATTAAAACAGGGGCGGATAATTGTTATGGGTGTCACGGAAACATTCAGGATCTTTCCCAAAAAAGCAAATATACCCACATGCCGATCAAAGAGGGAGAATGCACATCCTGTCATAATCCACATGGAAGCAAAATAAAAGGGCGATTAAACAGGCCCGCAGAGAGCCTCTGCCTGTCATGCCACCAGGACATGCAGATTAATATTGAAAAAGACAAATTTCAGCACACGCCGGCAAAGGATGGGATGTGTCTAAAGTGCCATGTGCCGCACTATGCAAACATTGAAAGCCTGCTTGCAGGCAAAGGGGCGAGCCTTTGCAATGGTTGTCACAACATTAATGATTCGGCCATGGTAGATGCACACTCCGGAATCGCCATTAATAAAACAGATTGCACAAGCTGCCATGAAGCACACAGTGCGGAAAACAAGGGCCTGATGCACAAGGCTTTACACCCGCCGTTTAAGGAGGGGAACTGCAAGAAATGTCATTAATTAAAGTGCCTAAAGTGAGCTAAAGTGCCTAAAATGCCTAAAGTTAAAAATCACACAGCTTTATTTTATTTAATATTTTTTATGGTATTCCTGTTGCCTGAGATAGCGGTTCATGCGGCTGATGCAAAAGGCACGGAGGTTGGCTTTAAAAAATGTATGGAATGTCATCCCGGAGTTCAAAAGGAGATGGATCAAAAGGGGCGGCACGAGCCTTTTAAAAAATATCAATGCTCAAGCTGCCACAATCCCCATGCTTCAAATTACGAACATCTGGCAAAAGATGAGATCAGCGCGCTGTGCAAAACCTGCCATAAAGGCAAAAAAGGGAGTTTCGGCAAAAAATACAGCCATTCCCCTTTTGAGGAAGGAGCGTGCCTGAAATGTCACAGCCCTCATTCATCAAAAAATCCAAAATTATTGAGAGCAAGAGGGGAAAAACTCTGTTTTAGCTGCCATGCCGGCAAAGAGATGTTTTCGAAAAAGAACAGGCATGATCCTGTAAAAAAGGGTAATTGTTTAAGTTGCCACAGCCACCATACATCCGATTACGAAGAGCTGGTCGAAAAGAGCCCTGAACAGATATGCGTGACATGCCATACAGTCAAGAATAAAAAGACGGAAAAATCTCACCTCTATTATCCTGTGCAGGGGGCTGATTGTATTTCCTGCCATAATCCCCACGGTTCTAATCGCACGAAGCTGATCAAGGAGAATTCACACAAGCCGTTTGCCGGTAAGAAATGCACTCAATGCCATAATCCAGCCGAATCAACAGATCCACTGGGCATGAAAACCAAGGGGGTGTCGGTCTGCATTACATGCCATCCATCGGTTAATGAGGATTTTAAAAAGGTCAACGCTCATGTCGGAGAAGGGGTTTTTTGCACAGACTGCCACAGCCCGCATGCTTCGGATGAAGCTCGTTTAAAAAAGGCAAAAGAGAAAAAAATATGCACTACCTGTCATCAGGATACAAAAGATCGTTTAAAAGACAAAAATAACAAACACAAACACCCCTTGGTTATAGAAGGAAAATGCACAGACTGCCATCGTCCCCACGGGTCCGACTTTGAGCTGTTATACAGCACCGATGAAATTTCCGCGTGTGTTAATTGCCACAAAAGGCATGCCACGTTCACCCATCCTGTAGGGGAAAATACCATTGACCCGAGGACCAAGGGGAAGATTATATGTAGCACCTGTCATAACCTGATGGGGAGCCCTTATGATTTTGCTTTGAGATTTGATCGAAAAAAGCAGTTGTGTATTCAATGCCATAAGGGGTATTGATGGAGCAGAGAGCGGAAGAGTGAGAAGGTTAGAAGGTGAGAAGATTAGAATGAACGTCGAACATCGAACGTCCAACATCCAACATCGAATGCTGAATGAAAAAAAGAAACAGAAGCCAGATGTCGGAGGTTAATTCCTCTAAATCCCCTCTAACAAGAGGGGTGGACGCGGGAAGCGGACAGGGTGTGTAAAAACAAGCGCTTTTTCTGTGATCTTCGTGTGCTTTGTGGTGAAAATGGCCGAAATTATGACCAAATCCTTTCGTGTTTTCTTGATTAAATTTTCCGGAGTAATTATGCGTAGAAAGATAAAACCCGTCATTTTGTTATTATTTTTCCTGATCATACCCGCGACCGCACTTTGTGCGTCAAAAGGACAGGTTAAACACCTGACATCAATCACCGGAAATAGTGAAATAGGCCGTTTTGGTCTGCTTGGCGGTATTTTTTTTGACGAAAACAGGAACAGGTTATATTTCACGGACACAACAAATGGCAGGATTCTTGCATTTGTTTTTAATGATGAGTTTAAATATATCTCAAAATTTACCGGTGGAGGCGCGCTGACTTCGCCAACAAGCATAGTCAAAGACAGCAAGGGCAACTTTTTTGTGGCCGAGCCTGGAAAGGGGAATGTCCTGGCGATTGATATTGAGCGAAAATCTATCAAAACGATCGATTTTTCCGCTGTTTCCGGGGCTAACCCTATTTATCCTGGAAACATGGCCATTGATTCAGAAGATCGCCTCTATATTGCGGACAAAGCCAACCAGAGGATTCTTCTGTTTGATTCAAATTTACAATTCAAAAAGCAGATATTGGTCAAGGGAAGCCGGGGTCTTAAAGATGTGAAGGTAGACGAAACAGGCCGTATTTATGTGCTGAGCACCATTGATGGTTCAATTTGCGTTTATAACAGCGAGGGCAATCTTCTTTTAAGGTTTGGAAGCAGAGGCTCTGGCAAAGGTGAATTCGATTTTCCGACAAGCCTTGCTGTTGATCAAAAAGGGCTGATCTATGTAGCGGATCAACACAAAAACCAGGTTCTTGTATTCAACGACAAAGGCCGGTTTTTATATGCTTTTTCACAGTCCGGCTGGAGAGAGGGACGACTTTACCGGCCTTCTTTTATATGTGTAAACAGTTCAGGCCGGATATTTGTTGTTGACCGGGCAAATACACGCATCAGTGTGTTTGAATAACAGTTCACGGTTCACAGTTACATAGTTCATTGAAAAAAACCATGAACCGTGACCGTGAACCGACAACCGTGAACCATTGCCCCGCCATAGAAAGGGAGAGCCATTTTGAAAAGGTTGTCTTTCAGCATAATATTGATCCTTTTGATCATAGCCTCATCAGACGCTCCTCAGGCCAAGGTATCGGGAGAATGCTCAAACTGCCATACCATGCACAACAGCCAGGCCGGGGCTTCGATGGCGACATATGGAGGATTTGGTGATGCTCCTTTCTCGAGCCTGGTACGCGGCAACTGTCTTGGCTGTCATGGTCAGGACCCTAGTGGTTCGGAATACGTTACCTTGGGACAAAAAATCCCCCAAGTTTATCACACCACCGGCGAAACAGACCTGGCAGCCGGCAATTTTAAACATATTATAACCGACGATGCATATGGTCATAATGTAGACCTCTTAACAGGTTATGCTGAAGATATCTTAACTGAGCCCCCAGGTGATGAAAATGATACCGGAATTACAACAGACTTAACCTGTGCCGGGACAAAAGGCTGTCACGGCGACCGCGCTACACTCGGCAATTTCGATAGTATTAAAGGCGCCCATCATGCCGGGGTGAGCGGACTTTGTAATATTGCTGATACCGTAGCCAACAGCTATCGGTTTTTACTGGGTGTAAAAGGCCACGAAAATATGGATGCCACCTATCCGTGGCAAAACAGAACAGCCATCATCCACAATGAATATTATGGAGTTTCCAGCAGAGGTAGTGAAGGTGGTATATCAAGTCCTGGATCAAATTCTATCAGCGGGCTTTGTGCTGAATGTCACGGTAACTTCCATGGGCCGGGCACAGATGATATAACCATCGGCTCTGCTTCACCATGGCTCAGGCACCCAACAGATATTGTTTTAACAAGTGACGGTGAATACGCATCGTACACAACTTACTCCACAACGGCTCCGGTTGCCAGATCAACGGTCTATGCCACGATAAACACATCTACCACAAACGACGTTGTAGCCCCGGGAACAGATATTATAATGTGTCTTTCGTGCCACGGGGCTCATGCAACCGGCAACTACAAACTCATGCGGTGGGATAACAAGGCCAATATGAGCGGGTGTGTTGTCTGCCATACGTCGAAGAGCTGAGAGCGGAAAGCAAAGGGCGGAGCTGAGTTCTTAATATGGTGAATAAGATGAAGACAATATTTGCATGGCTGATAAGCCTCATGTTTTTGGGAAGTGGGTTTGCCTATGCAGGGACTTATCTTGATTCCGCCCATGGCGACAGCGTCAGCGGTGTGGACCGATCCGCCGTTACAGGTGTTACCGCGCACCCGGATGTAACAAATGAATATGTCATAGGCCATTGCGGCCACTGTCACGATATGCATGCATCTATTGGAGGTGTTGAGCCGGCACCTACAGGGGACACTCAAAATATCTATGCTCTTTTCAAAGAGAACTATGGCGGCGTCGACAGAAATCAACTCTGCTATGCCTGCCACAACAACTTAGCAGTCGGCACACCGGGAAATGGGCGATATGGGATTTATCAGGGGTACATTAAATATGAAGCCTCGAGTCACGATGACAGTGCCAATTTTTCCTGGCCTGATGGAAATCCTCCCGGACCACAGTCCCCGGATGCCGGTAACTGCCTCAACTGCCATAACCCCCATGGATATGACGATGGAAGCCTGATCCCCAGCCAGCTTTTTAAACGCGAGGAGGATCTCTGTGAGGCCTGCCATGACGGTAGTCCGGCATTAGCAACCAAAGATATTCAGGCCCAGATCAACAAAGCCTCTGCTCATCCCACAGATGATTATTCCGGAAGACACAGTGAAAGCGAGGACATGACACCTGCCAATTTTGCCTATGATGCTGTTACTGACAAGCGCCATGCCGAGTGCGTTGATTGTCATAATCCCCATGTAGCAAAAACAGGCACACACGCTATAGGAACCAATGCAGTTTCTAATGTGTTGCTTGGTGTCAGCGGCGTGTCGGTTACCAATAGCACTGCCTGGATTGCACCTTCGTATAGTACCATAGATAATGAAACGGGAATCACCAAAGAATACGAGCTCTGTTTCAAATGCCACTCCACTTGGACAACACAGCCTACCGGGCAAACAAATATCGCCCTTCAGTTCAATTACAAGAACGCATCATACCATCCGGTGGAAGCCGACTTGACAGGTGACGGTTCAACCGCACTAACCGATGCTCAGATGGGCACTGATTGGAAAAATGAGGGTCTCCAGACCATGTATTGCTCAGACTGCCACGGAGACGATGCTTCTTTGCCGCCGGCAGGCCCCCACGGCTCAGCCAGCCCCACGATTTTGAAAGGCCGCTGGCCGAAAAATTCGTCTGGCGTCCTGTGGACCCTCGGCGATGCACAACAGGGGTACAACAATTTTAGTACGGATTGCCTCTGCACAAAATGTCATCCTGTATATGATACTGGCTGGAAAAACAATGCTCACTCTGGTAATGGTAATCACAACACTACTTATACATGTGTTCAGTGCCACGTGGGCCTGCCTCACGGTTCTGCGCACCAGCGGCTTATCGCTTATGTGGCCGATCCTCCTCCATATGATTATAATGACGATTCCGCAACGTTAACACAATTTATCAGGGCAGCAACACCTACCGGTTATGGGAACAGTAACAGTAATTGTTATTCTGCTGTTAGTCCATGCAGCGGCAGTGGAGGGAGACACTAACTAACAAAGAAAAAGGGAGCAAGCCTTGATGGTGTCCGTTGTTAACTGAAATTATGCATAGAGATTGGTTACAAATTGCAGGGGCCGTACTGGTTGTTCTGGGAGTGGGTGTATGGGGGCTTTATGCGGTGGGGCGTTACTGGATGGGCTGGGATGTGACGGACCGGCTGTTTATACCTTATCATCTTGCATGTGTCATACCGGGCATGCTACTCCGGCAACATCGGTCCCTTTGCGGTCTTGTAAAAAAATGGCGGCAGCGTGGAAACAATCAAACTCTTAGATAAAGACACCTCTCATGCAAAAAGTCAAAAGGTTCCTGCTTTCCCGCAAGACCGTAATTTACTTAATCTGTGCGGTTGGCATCTCCTGCCTGGCCGGTTCCACTATACCTCAAATTACCACAAAAAGTCCGCAGTTCTTTGAGCAATGGGAGGCCGGGAGCCCCAGTCTTTATTATGTGATCGATCTCTTGCAGCTCAACCAGGTATATACTTCCACTTGGTTTTTGATTCTAATAGCCCTCGTTGCTCTCAGCCTCGCTTATTCCGTTTACTATCAATCAAAGACTCTGATAAAATTAAAAGAAACTGCTCAAAGGGAAATCACGGAACGATCTTTTAAAGATTTCCTTGTGATCAGGGGCCAGGGATCGGGGATCAGGGGCCAGGGATCGGGGATCAGGGGGCAGGGGTCAGGGATTAGGGGGCAGGGGTCAGGGATTAGGGGTCAGGGGTCAGAGGTCAGAGTTGAGGAACTGGCACGTAAAATAAAGAGGGTTTTTAAGGTTAGGGGATACCGGCTGTATCCGGCGATAGAAAAAAGCAGATACTTTCTCTTCGGCAAAAACAGGGCTGGAAGGTGGGGGGGTGTTATTTTTCATTTGGGCCTTCTCCTTTGCATTCTGGCCGCCCTTTACGGTCTGGCTTTTCAAAAAAGGGGCTTTGTTCAACTTAAGCAGGCTGATACCTTTCAAGGTAAGAATGAAGATTGGCAGGCAAAGAGCCTTGGTGTTTTTGCCGGGAATTTTGATCCGGGCTTTAAGGTGTATCTTAATAAATTTACCCCAAGCTATTGGGAGAATGACCAGATCAAGAATCTGGAGAGCAGTCTGACGATTATTGACTCAAAAGGTGAGGCCAGGGAGTTCTTGCTTTCTCCGGCAGGTCCTATCCGTTTTAAGGGGACCAAGGTCTATCAGGCCATGGATTATGGATATGCCATAGGGTTTATTCTGAAAAAGGAAGGAAGAGAGGATATTTTAACCGATTTTTTACTCGATGTTTCGCGCAAAAAAGATAAACCCCTTGAAGGAAAGATGGATTTTCCTACCACTGACTATATCCTAAATATGAAATTTTACCCCAATCTCATTGAGCCTTCCTTTTATGCGACCTTTCCTGGTGTTGACTTAACCGTTATGGAGAAAGGAGAACAACGGTTTAAGGGAAGGGTTTTGTTCAGCCAGAGGGCCGGACTTAACAATAAAGACAGTCTGAGTTTTATCCGGATTTGCTACTGGACAGGGCTGACCTTTGTGAAGAACTGCGGTATGCCCCTTGTTTACTGTGGTTTTGCCCTAAGTACATTAGGGGCCTTTTTGATATTTATGCTTCCCTATAAACAGGTTTATTTGAAGGTGACAGAAGATGGGAATAATATACAAGTCTCTATGGGCGGACGTTCCAATAGATATAATGCTCTTTTTTCTGAAGAATTCAAGGAACTGGGAGAAAACCTCGAAAAGGAATTAGGAAAACATGGAAACGATTCAGTTACTTAAATATGAGGTAATCTTCCACTGGATTGCCCTCTTTTTTTATCTCTTTTCAACGATATTCTTTGTAAGGCATGTGGTCTTTAAAAACGAAAAGAGCCTCAATGTCGGGCTGTGGCTCGCGTTGATCGGCCTGATTCCGCACACCATTGCTCTGGGAATAAGATGGTATGCAGTAGGCCACGGGCCGTATTTACAACAGATGGAGTCATTTTCTTCCACGGTCTGGGTGAGTATGGTTATATTTCTGGTTTGTGTTTATAAAGTCCCAAGGCTGAAAAGCCTCGGGTTTGTGATACTTCCCTGCTGTCTTGCAATGATGATCCTGGGAATTATCTCCAACCCCTGGGTATCGGACCAACTGGCGCAGACCCTTGATCATGGTCGTTTGGAGAAGGGAATCTATGCAAGATCCGGGGTTGCAAAGGTGCCGCCCACCTTTTGCGGTATATGGTTTGTAATTCACATAACTTTTACAATTGTTGCCGTGGGAGCTATTCTAATCTCTCTTAGCACAGCTATATTTTATCTGTTGAAAAAAAAGAAAGGTGAAAACGAATTTTACAATAAGCTGCCGTCTCTGGAGGCGCTTGACGCCTATAGCTACAAGTACGCCGGTTTTGGGTTTATCTCCTGGACTATCATGGTTGTTTCAGGGTCGCTCTGGGCTGAACAAAGCTGGGGCAGATACTGGGGATGGGACCCTATTGAGACGTGGTCTTTAATTACTTTGCTCCTGTTTGGGATCTATTTGCACTTGAGGCGGTTCTTTAAATGGCAGGGAGAAAAAGCTGCCTGGTTCATCGTGGTTTGCATCGCGTTTGCCATTGCAACCCTCTTTATCATCCCCTTTGTGATGACCACAGTCCATTCACAGTATTTCTTGTAAACGGAAATCATTTTATGAAAGCCTGGCTTATTATCATAAATAACTTTGTTCATGATCTATTTACAGGACTGTGGATAAGTACTATCCTGGTCATCTATTTGCTGGGCAGGAAGGCAGGATTTGCGCAAGGGACATCTTTGGCGACCTTACTTCAAGATGTCATAAATGTGTTTTTCTGGCTGGGACTCTTTTCCATATTAATCATTATTATTACCGGAATTTTTCGATTTTTTGAATACAGGTCTAAAAATAGTGGCGTTTTAGAACCGTTGAAAAAGAAAATATTAATCATAAAACACATTTTGTTGGGGGCAATTTTTCTGGGAGGTACTTATTTAGCGTATGGCTGTGCTTTCTAAAGATCATATTTTAGACAGGTTAACCCTCCTATATTTATCATTATGAAACAACACGACCAGGATATCCTTGAATTCGTTCTTCGAGGTCTTGACCATTTGGACGAGAAACGGTTTAACGAACTGGCTCTCAAGGAATTTGAGCGCCAATATAATGTAAGCGCGCCATATAAAGAATTTTGCAAAAGTCTAAATGTGGTTCCCGAGACTATCGCGCACTGGGAAGAAATCCCTGCTGTCTCTTCATTTGCTTTTAAGAAAGCTGTCATTGACTCACTTCCTGCTGAAAAGGCTGAACAGATCTATTTAAGCAGCGGTATCGTTCAGCTTGAAAAAAGAAAGGAAAAAACGTATCGGGATAAATGGGCTGTTGCTATGATCCGTACCGGCAATACCCTTTTGACCAAGGCTTACTTATTCCCTGACGTAGAGAAGATGAAAATCCTTTTTATGGTACCATCCCCCAAGATGGCACCATTGATGGAGATGGCTATTGGGATGGAACATGTGAGGATGGAATTTGGAACTTCTGACAGCCGATTTCTTATATCCTTTTTTGGGCTTGACATAAAGACATTATTAAAATCCTTGAAGCAGGCCGAAAAAACCGGGGAGCCTTTGGCTTTAATTGGCGCCACTTTTGGACTTGTCCTCTTTCTTGATGCCTGCGAAAAAGAGGGTATAAGGTTCAGCCTCCCAGAAGGTAGCAGGATTTGTGATACCGGCGGCTATATGGGTCGATATACGGGGTGCTCAAAAGAAGAATACTTTAAAAAATGTGTACAGGTGTTAGGAATAGAGGAAGACTGCTGCATAAATGTTCTCTGGATATGCGAAAACAGCACCGTTTATTTTGATAATGTCTTGAAGAATTCCTTTTCAAGTGTAAAGAAAGAAAGATACAAAGAGATGCCTCCATGGACCAGAACTATCGTCGTGGATACCCGGGAATTTAAGAGATTGCCAAAAGGCGAAATCGGTCTGCTGCGGCATTATGATCTCACCAATCGGTTGGCGGGCTTTGCCGTTCAGACAGATAATCTTGGCTTTGAGACAGAAGATGGTTTTGAGGTTATCGGCAAATGGAATAAAAAAATAGGTAAGATAGACATTGATCATTCGGTATGGCATCCCGGCGGCAAGCTGGCCACAAAAATGATAAATTATGTTATGCGCAGGAAGTTGTCTAAAGTCGGACAGATTCATTCTCGTCTGAAATAATGTAAGGCTTTACCAAAGGTTTTAATCTCATGGATTATTCTCTGGAATCAGATTTTGTAAAACAACTTGATCAAGATATTTTAGAATTCATCCATCGAGGTCTTGAGGGCGGGAATGAAGAACGATTTGTTGAATTGGCCATGCAGGAGTTTAAGCTTCAATATCATACTATTGAGCCATATAGAGAATATTGCAAAAATAAGGGTGTATCCCCCGATACGGTAACCGATTGGGATCAAATTCCTGCTGTCCCATCCCTGGCCTTTAAGAAATTCGCGCTGGCGTCTTTTCCGGTTGAAAAAGCAGAGCATGCCTATTTTACCAGCGGAACAAGCAACCCTGCCATTAAGGGGAAGATTTTCAGGGACGCAGGCGCTGTCCGGCTGATAAAAGAGGCGAATGGCCTTCTGACGCGTTCCTACCTGTTTCCGGATGTAGAGAGGATGAAGATTCTGTTCATGGTGCCTTCTCCGAAAATGGTACCCAAAATGGGTATGGCTATCGGTCTGGAAGAGGTTCGAAAAAGGTTTGGCACCCCGGAAAGCCGCTATCTGATCTCCCCCCTCGGTCTGAATCTCAAAGCGCTTCTTTCCGGGCTCAAAGAGTCTGAGTTAAGAGGTGAGCCGATTGCCCTGATCGGCGCAACGTCCGGGTTTATATATTTTCTTAAGGCATGCGAAAAAGATGGAGTATCATTCAAGCTTCCCGAAGGCAGTCGCATTTGCGATGGGGGCGGGTACCTGGGACAGTTTGGTGAATGCACCAGAGAAGAATACTTCTCAAGGTGCGAAAAATTGCTCGGGATAAAGGAAATTTTTTGTGTTAACGTACTTGGCATGGGGGAAACCAGCACAAACTATTTTGATAATGTGCTCAGAAATTTTATTGCCTGCAAAGAAGTCCCCAGATGCAAAGAGGTGCCTCTATGGACAAGGACCATCGTAGTTGACACCAGGGACTTTAAGAGAGTTCCTGTGGGAGAGATCGGCCTTTTGAGGCATTATGACCTGGCCAACCGTGCCCAGGTCTTTGCGGTTCAGACCGACAACCTTGGCGTTGAGACCGAACACGGTTTTGAGATCATAGGCAGATGGAACAAGGAGTTAGGCGCGATAGGGATCGATTACTCGGCAACAGGGCACCCTGGCGGGAAAATAGTGACCCAGCTGACTAATTTTCTGATGCGCCGCAGTTTGTCCGGCATCGGGAAGATTTATTCACGTTTAACACCTAACAGGGTTCGCAATGACTAGAATTGACCCAAAACGAGGGTTGTGCAAAGCTCTCAATTTGCAATAAGGTTAAGAAAAATGAAGGATAAACTGGACATTAGCGATGAGATGATTGGTTCAACAGACGGAAAGACCTGTTGCAGGGTATTCGCAGATCCGTTTATCCGGAAGACAAAAAAGGTCAAAATACACCCTGTCGACAAAAAACCACATGCCGATGATAACGCGGCGAAAAAGAAAGATAAAAGGAACGTATGTCCTTGAAAGTACTATTAATAACACCACCTTATCACTGCGGCGTGCTGGAGTCTGCAGGCTCTTGGCTCCCCACGGCTTTTGTTTACCTGGCCGGAAGTTTGAGACAGGCAGGATACGACGTAGAAATCTACGATGCCATGTCAAAATTTCATACTTATGAAGACATAAGGGCTCATTTAACAGAAGTGCAGCCGGACGTAATCGCTACCGGTGCTATCACAGCTACTATCTATGATTGTCTTGACGTATTAAAACTGGCAAAGGAGCTTAATCCGGAAGCATTGACTATCCTGGGAAATGTCCACCCTACATTTTGCTGGGAGGAAATCTTAGAAGAGCATCACGATATTGTTGATTATATTGTTCGGCGTGAGGGAGAGCAAACCCTGGTGGCCCTGCTTGACGGAGTCACAAAGGGTGACGATCCTGCTGGAATTCAAGGGATTGCCTTTTGGGGTAATGGAAAGGCCGTGGTTACACCTGACCGGCCCTTTATAGAGGATCTGGACTCCTTGCCTGCAGCATGGGACTTGATTCAGTGGGACGAGTACACATATCATACCAAGCCGGGTTCCACCCTGGCGGTTGTAAGTTCATCCCGAGGCTGCATGCAAAATTGCAGTTTTTGCTCCCAGCGTCTCTTCTGGAAGCAAAGTTGGCGCCCCCGCAGCCCCGAGAACTTTGTGGCAGAATTAGAATACCTGAACCGTGAGTTTGGGGTGGATGTGGCCATGATCAGCGATGAGACGCCGACTGTTGACCGCCAACGTTGGGAACGTATTCTCGATCTGCTTATTGAGAAAAAACTCGGCCTCGATTTGCTGATGGAAACACGCGTGAATGACATCCTTCGTGATAAGGATATCCTGGGCAAATACCGCAAGGCAGGGATTGTTCACATCTATGTCGGGGTGGAGGCAACCTCTCAAAAAACTCTGGACCAGTTTAAGAAGGGAACCAGAGTGGAAGAATCAAAAAAGGCGATTGAGTTAATCAACGCTATGGACATAGTATCCGAGACCTCTTTTGTCATAGGGATGCCTGACGATACCGTGGAATCGATTGCCAAAACAGTGGAACTTGCCAAATACTACGATCCTGACATGGCCTTTTTCCTGCCTATTTCGCCCTGGCCTTATGCCGATCTTTATTCAACGCTCAAACCGCACATCGAGGTGTTTGATTACTCAAAGTACAACCTGGTGGAACCGGTGGTCAAACCGATCAACATGACACTTCATGAATTAAGGCAGGCCATAGGTCGGTCATCAATGGACTTTTTCACGGACAAACTTTCAAGACTTGATAAAATGAGTCCGTACAAGCGTAAGTTCATGATTGCCGTCATCGACATTATCGCCAACAATTCTTATCTTGCCGAAATGATGAGTTCTTTGGGTGAAAATGCCGATGGTATGCCGCTTGATATCAAAAAATATCTTACTGGCCTTAGGTAAAGAAGCATGGCGGCAAGTTATGTCTTTTTGCTGAAAACTATCCTATCCCCGATTTGTTCTCGTCCTCTTCCTCCTATAGGGCGTAGGTCCTCGAAGCTGATTGACTTCTTTCGCCAATAGAGCCCTATAAGGCAAATCGGCATCTGTATCTAATAAATAAGCATTTGTCCGACATCCTGTCATACCCATGCCCGCACATACGCCTATGTCTCTTGAATAGCTGTCTATAGCTGCACTTATGCCCAGGTCATTAGAATACGTGTTGCATTTGTCGCTTCCTGTGTCTGCATAAGCTCCTGTAGCTATTAATAGTATCAATACTACAGATAAAGCCCAAAGTATCTTTTTCATTTTTTCCTCCTAATTAATATTGATGCTTAAGTAGTCAAATCGTTAATTTATCCATTAATCATAAATCAAATATCAACTACTTATAACAAAATATAAAATCGCAATGTTTATACCATATTGGACATGGTGTAATTATATACTATAATTAATTATAATAATGCAAACAAATAATTTGATGTAAACAACATTATAATATTTGTATTTTTATTAAGCCCCATGAAACGAGCGAGCAGTGGGACGCTGGTCGTTTGTTTGATTTTTGTCAATCAGCTTTTTGCCTCTCAACATTGCCTTGCTCACAGATGTTCGGACGCTCATTCTGTGATGCGCAGTCAATGGGATTCACTCCAAACCATGCCCTAACAGGTGTTAAAAGGAAATCCGCTCGTTCTTGCGGTTTGAAGGTTTTTTCCGTGAAAAAGCGCTTGACATTATTTGCGTTCTAATGGTAATGGAATCAGCAATCAGTGATATTTGTCCGGTGTATTTTACAGGGACACCTTTGAAAAAAGGGTCTTTTAAAAGGTTTTACTAAGTTAGGTTATCGGGGAGGTTAGAATAAATGGGTGCATTGAAGAGAAAAAGAGGTATTGTATTATTCAGCAGCCTGAGAACGATGAGGTCGACCGTTGTGCTCGTCAGTATTTTTGCAGCAGGCGTTTTGATTTTTGCTTTTGGTTGTAAACAACAAACCGGCATTCTGCCCTCACCAGCGGCCTCCAAACAGATTAAGGTTGCTGGGAAAGCCACCACACCGGAAATGACCAATGCCCAATGTGTTTTGTGCCACCCGCAACAGCCACAAACTATAGATGCCGGCGGCGGCAAACACAAAACCGATGTTGGATGCCTGGACTGCCACGTAGAGCATCCGCCCCTGGGCACAAAGGCCGTACCTGAATGCATTATGTGTCACAGCGAAAAGCCCCATTATGAACTCGAGAATTGCTCAAGCTGCCATTCAGACGCCCATGCTCCTCTTGAATTAACTTTGGAGGGCGAAATTACCGGACCATGCTTGACGTGTCACCAGAAAGTGGGAGATCAGCTCAAAGAACACCCGAGCGTCCACACAGGAATGGCCTGTAACGAGTGCCACGCAACAACCCACAAAAAGATCCCGAGTTGCATGGAATGCCACGAAAAGCACACCGATAGCATGGACCTTAAGGCATGCGTGAGCTGCCATCCTGTCCATATGCCTCTTGTTGTCACTTACGCTGACGATACCCCCTCGGATTACTGCGGGGCGTGTCATAAAGAAGCTTTAAGCCTGCTTGAGGCAAACACGACTAAACACCATGACCTGGCCTGTGTTTATTGTCACAAAAATAAACATAAAACAGTTCCTCCGTGCTTTGCATGCCACGGCGCACCCCATTCTGATAGCATGCTGAAGAAATTTCCTAACTGTGGTGACTGTCATGGCATAGCGCATAATTTGAAAGGGTAGGGGGTTGTAGGATTAGAGGATTAAGGGATTAGGAGAATAGGATTTCTTCTTCGTCATTCCGGCGAAAGCCGGAATCCAGTAAAGCATGGAGAGGAAATTAGACGATAAATAGAATGTTTAAATAATCTGCATCCGCGAAAATATGTGTAATCTGTGGATTAAAAAAGGATTAAGTATGACTATTTCAAGTTCGAGAGAGAAGGCTGTGGCGTTTGTTGTTGGAATAATGGTTTTATTGGGAGCTGGAATGTTCTGCCCTGCAGCGGCAAAAGAAGCTGCCTCTCCGGCCCAGGAAACTGAAAAGACGGCCTCACCTTATGATATAGAGGTGAAGCCTTTTACAACAGCGGAGTGCGGACAGTGTCATATTTCTATCTTTAACACTATCAAAAAACAGGGGACCAAGCACCAGATCAATTGTGTCCGTTGCCATACTGAGTACCATGTTTATAATCCTCAAAAACAAAACTATAATCAGATCATGCCTAAATGCGATTCATGCCACGTGAGCACAAGTGGTGGCCCGTTCCACGGGGAAAACAAAAAACTCACTCCGTGTCTGGCCTGCCATGTTGATCCGCACAAACCAATAGCAATTCCTATGTCGGCAGTCGAAACTTCATGCGCCCTTTGCCACGCCAAAGAGGGTCTTGAAATAAACAAATACCCAAGCAAACACACCAGTGCTGTAGCCTGTGCTGACTGCCATGCGGAAAAACATGGCTACATTCCTGAGTGCAGCGCATGCCATGAATCCCACAGCCCTGAAGTTGAGATGGCCTCAGCAGACTGCATGGTCTGCCACCCGGTGCATAAGCCGGCACAGATAACCTATGACAAGGAGACAATGTCCCTCATCTGCTCGGGCTGCCATGGCGAGGCTTACAAGCTGCTTCAGAAAGAGACCAAGCATACAACGGTTAAGTGTGCTGAATGCCATCCGGCCCATAAAGATATCCCCTCATGCAGCAAATGCCACGGGAAGCCCCATCCTGAGGGTATGATGATTGACACGACAAAATGCGGTAGCTGCCATGGTATTGCACACGACCTGCTAATGTAGGTACCCCGGCCATCAGATGGACATTGTGAGACCTTTAAAAAACGTTCAATTTTTTTAAAGGTCTCCCTCTTTGACAATCCTGGAATCAACGATTTCCGCTACTGTCTGTCGCGTGATGATATTTTCTGGCCCAAGCTTTTCTATCTCTTCCGTAGTGGGAAGCTCTTTAATATCCTTTAAATCAAATATTTCCAGAAATTGCCTGGTGGTTGCATAAATCAAAGGGCGGCCTGGGATTTCCTTGCGTCCCAGAATCCGTATGAGCTTGCGTTCAAGAAGCATGCGAAGAATTCCCCCACAATCAACCCCTCTTATATTTTCAATATCACTTCTTATAACCGGCTGTTTATAGGCAATGATTGCGAGTGTTTCCAGGGCGGGCTTGCTTATGCGAACCGGTCTTGTTTTGATTAAGAGTTTGATCCATTTTGTATATTCGGGTCTTGTGCGAATTTGATAGCCACCCGCAACTTCATGCAGATAAAATCCGCCTTTGCGGGCTTCATATTCATCTGCAAGAGCCGAAAGAGCATCCCTTATCTCCTTTGTATCATTTAAGGCAAGCACACTCTTAATCCGGTCTATTGTCAGCGAAGAACCGGAAACAAAAAGCAGGGCTTCGATAATGTTTTTAATATTTTCCATCATAAATAAAAAAGCCTGATAATGCCTGTATGAACATGCTGAACAATACGAACAAGGCTGAGCTTAACCATTTCGAGGATTGCAAGAAAGGTCAATATAATCTCACCTTTGTCGGCATCTGAAGAAAACAGCTCGCCAAAGGTCATTGATTTTTGCTTTTCAAGTAAATCCACTATCTGAGCGATTTTGTCTTTTACGGAGATTCTGTCTGCGGTCAGATCCATCCTCTGCTCATCGGAAATATTTTCAAGTATTTTTTTAAATGCATCGATAAGTTCAAACAGGCCGACATTAATGATTTCATCTTCATCGGCTTTTGAATAATCCTCTTTATCAATAGTTCTGGCAAAAGTATCTTCACCTAAAATGCTTCTTTCGCTTAAATGTTCGGCAGCCGACTTTGCCTGCAGGTATTCCAGCAGGGGTTTTGCGATCTCCAGGCGGGGATCATCCTCGGGGTCTTCATTTTCATGAACAGGCAAAAGCATCTTCGACTTTATATGGGTCAAAGTGGCTGCCATGACAAGAAAGTCTCCGGCAAAATCTATGCTCATCGACTTCATCCATTCCAGGTATTTCAGATACTGGTCGGTTATTAAGGATATTGGAATATCATAAATATCCACCTCGTTTTTTTTTATAAGGTAAATTAAAAGGTCCATCGGACCTTCAAAAATACCATCAAGTTGCACCTTATAGAGTTCGTCAGACATAATTAATCCATTTTCATCGCAGACCTGACCTCTTTCATGGTCTGCCGCGCTATATTTCTTGCCTTGTCGCATCCGCCGGCTATAATCTCGTCAACGAGTTTAGTGCGTTCTTCATAGTATCCTCTTTTATCTCTAATAGGTTCAAGAGCCTTTATGAGATTTTGAGCCATTATCTTTTTGCATTCAACACACCCTATTTGTGCTGAGAGGCATTCATTATTTATTTTATTTACAGCTTCGCTGTCGGAATATAGTTTATGAAAGTCAAAAACATTGCATACATCGGGATTGCCGGCATCGGTTTTTCTGGCCCGTTGAGGATCTGTTATCATACCGGCGACCTTGGAAGCTATAATATCCGGCTTGTCTGATAAGTATATGGCATTATTGTAACTTTTGCTCATTTTGCGGCGATCCGCGCCAAGTATTTTAGGTGTTTTGGTTAAAATTGCTTTTGGCTCGGGAAATACTTTTTCATAGAAGTGGTTGAATCGCCGGGCAATCTCACGTGTAATTTCTACATGCGGAACTTGGTCAATCCCCACAGGCACACCGTCAGCCTTGTACATAATGATATCCGCAGCCTGGAGAACAGGGTAGCCTAAAAAACCGAGCGTGGAAAGATCCTTGTTGCTAATCTGGGCAATCTGTTCCTTGTAGGTTGGATTCCGTTCAAGCCACGGAACAGGAGTTATCATTGAAAGTATAAGAAACAGTTCAGCATGTTCCTTAATATGTGATTGAACAAAGAATGTGCTTTTGTCAGGTGAAAGGCCGACGCTCAGCCAGTCTATCATCATATTTCGGACATATTCTGAAATTAAACTCGTATCTTCATAATCGCTGGTTAAGGCATGCCAGTCCGCAATAAAGAAAAAGCATTCATATTGGTTTTGCATTTCGACCCAGTTTGCAAGAGCGCCGTGCAGATTGCCGAGATGAAGCGGCCCTGTCGGACGCATTCCGCTTAAAATCCGTTTTTTCCTGTTCATTTAAAAGCTCCTATTAATACCAGAAACAGATGCAACCCATCTCTTCCAAGCAATAAATTCATCAATTGTGGGATAAAGGCAAATAAGCTGCTTAGTGAATTTGAAATAAGCAAAAACATTATTATTATAATGCCGAAACTTTCAAGACGCGCAAACTGCCGCTTTAAACCCATCGGCAGAAACATGGCAAGCACCCGGCTTCCGTCCAGAGGTGGAATCGGCAGCATGTTAAAAATCGCCAGAACAATATTGATCATCACGCTGTAGCCGAGCAGAAGAAAGAGCTCTATTATGAAAGGCCTGAAGAAATCATTATATTGAAACAGCTCAAGGCTGAGCAGGATCCGGAACAAGACCCCGCAAATAATCGCTAAAGCCAAATTCGCCAATACTCCGGCAGATGAGACATAAATTGTTCCCCTGCGATAATCACGAAGCCTTGCAAAATTGACCGGAACCGGCTTTGCATAACCGAATATAAATGGTGAAGAAGACAGCGCCAGTATTGCCGGCATGAGAAAGGAACCGACAAGGTCAAGATGTTTTATCGGGTTTAAGGTCAGCCTTCCGGCTAACAAGGCTGTATTGTCTCCCATCCTGTATGCTGCATATCCGTGCGCCACTTCATGTATGGTCACCGCGAAAAGCAGCGTTGCTATCTTAATAATCAGTTGGTTTAAATCAAGATTTTGAAACATAATTGCGTGCGAATATAAGCTCCTCGTTTGCTGTTTCGAGTTTGCCGTCTAATTTTGCATATAAAACAGCTTCCAGGATTTCCCTGTATATAGGTCCCGGCTTTAAACCCATCTTTATTAACCGCTTGCCTGTGATAGAAGTAGTAACATATCTTAACTTTGTAAAATATCGAGATATGGATTTTTTTATCCTTTTTTGCTTTGTTACAGCCATCATATATAAGATCAGCTCTGTCTTAAAACCGTAAATCTGCTTGTAAATAAAACTGTCTTTAACTGATACTGTCCGTTCCAGAGCAAGAAGACATTTGTCGGCCTGAAAACGTTCTTTGCAAATAATTGTTTTGTATTGTGGTGAAAGTTCAAACCGCGTGCAGATTTCATCTGATGTTTTATCGTCACAATGCCTGACAAGCGCCAGAAAATAAACGATCCACTTCATATATAATTCTTCCAGAAAAAGCAAGTCGTGCCATGACAATACCTTTTTAACGGAATTTAATAGTGAAATAAGCTCGTTATTAATCTTTATTGAAGGATGAATCACCTTAAGTAAATTGTAATCATAAAGTCTCTTAACCGCGGGCACCGGATTTTCTTCTTCAAGAATCTGACGCAGCTCATTAAATACCCTCCGTCCGCTGAGCTGCTTGAAAAAATCCATTTTTATCGCATTGTTAATTAGCCCTGAAGTCAGTTGTCCTATTGTGAAACCAAAACGCTGCTCAAATCTTATTGCGCGGAAGACCCGGGTCGGGTCCTCAACAAAGCTCAAATTATGCAATGCCCTGATACTTTTCTTTTTTATATCCCTTAGCGCCCCGAAAAAATCTATCAGCATGCCGAATTCATTATGGTTAATATGAATTGCCAGGGTATTGACAGTAAAATCTCTTCGAAATAAATCTAACTTTATTGAGCTCATTTCAACTGTAGGAAGCGCGGCAGGAAACTTGTAATATTCCATTCTGGCGGAAGCCACATCAATTTTAAAACCGTCAGGAAGGATTATAACCGCTGTGCCGAATTTTTCATGTGTATGAATACGCGCATTGAATTTTTCAGCATATTTTTTCGCAAAGGCTATGCCGTCACCCTCTATGACGATATCCATGTCCTCATTTGCTCTATACAAAAACAGATCGCGAACAAATCCGCCTACAACGTAAGCGCTATAACCGATTTCACTCGCTGTTTTACCTGATGTTTTCAATATATTAATCAAACGCTCAGGAATACGTTCATTCATAAATTTTACAACATTTCTTGTCCTGGCGTGAATCCTCTCGGTTCGCTGGTCTAATAAGTGTGTGGTTGAGTCTTGTGTCTGCCGAACAAGGGCGTTTAATAAATCTGTGCGTGTAATAACACCTTTGATAATATCATCATCCACAACAGGCAGAATGCGTTGCTTGTTTTCGATTATTTTTTTCTGAATTTCAGGAAGATCCGCATCAGATCCGACAAACGACAGGTCTGTTGTCATATATTCCTTTACCTGAGCATAATCCAGTTTATGATAAAGGGCTTTCTCAATTATCTGGCGTGATATAAAACCGACAAGTCTGTCCTTTTCGTCTTTATCTTCGGATTTGGCTGTAACTAAAAGCGCATTTACATTATAACGTGTCAGAAAATTGTTGGCATCCTTACAGGAAATATCAGATCTTATCATAATCGGAGGAGAAGACATAAGATCCTTTGCCCATTTCTTGGGCTTAATGTTTTTATAAAGCTTCTCAATTAATTCATGTTCGGTCTGCGCCAGGGTTTTATCCCTGATTGTAGCGGAAGCCGCAAAAGGATGCCCTCCTCCTCCAAAAGGGGTAAGTATGGTTCCAACATCGACTTCCGGCATTCTGCTTCGGGCAACAATGTAAACCTTCTTTCCCATGAGCGCCAAGGCAAACATTACGCGAATATTTTCCATCTTAACCATTTTATGTACAAGAAAGGCAAAATCAGGCAAATAATCGTCGGTAGTTACACATGTTGTTACAACTTCGATACCGTTGATATTGTAATGCATTGCCGCCTGAATCATATCGTTTAAAAGACCGACCTGTTCAGCGCTTATCTCTCTATAAATCAGATTTGATACAATCTCCAAATTTGCTCCCTTTGAAACCAGAAAGGCGGCAGCAACAAAATCGGTTTCAGTGGTGGAAGAAAAAGTAAAAGAACCTGTATCTTCATATATGCCGAGACACAATATGGTTGCTTCATCAGGGGATAGGTCGATCCCTTTTTCCTTGATGATTTTGGTGAGGATGGAAACAGTTGCCCCTGTTAAGCGATTAACCTCGTAATCTCCTTTAATATCATTTGCCAGGGCTGGATGATGATCATAGATATGTACTTCTAAATCAGATTGTTTCAAAATAGATGCAAATTTTCCGATTCGGCTTGCCTGCTTTGTATCGACAAGAACGAGCTTTTTGATATTTGAAAAGTCGATATCCTTTATATCCGCCATATTAAAGAGATATACCATCGAGTTTATGAAGAAATTCCTTAGATTTTTCTCATGTGAGCCAGGGAAAACAATAATAGAACCCGGGTATAGCTTCTGAGCGGCAAGCATGGATGCCAATGCATCAAAATCAGCATTAATATGGGTGGTTATTACGGTAAGCTTTTTATCGTCCATTTTTGCCACTATCAGGTCCTGTTTCGGATAGGTGTTAAGTGTTAAGGGCTTGATAAAACAAAGAATTACTTGGCCCCTTGACCTTCTGGATCTTTAATTATAACATATAAACTGTTTTATCAAGATCAAGTTAATTAATCGGTTTAAACCAGCACCTCTGGTAGTGGTACCATAAAAAGGTTTTACCGTTACAGTAATTAGTTAGTTACAAAACAGGGTACCTTTGAGGTCTAATGTAAGCAAGCCACCTTTTCTGGGGGTGGTAATTTGACTGATAAAATTATATAAAGCCGTTGTTGTTTGGCACGGCTTATGATACAAAACTTACCTTAATTATAGAAAACATAATCTGTTGGGATAGATTTCAGATCATAGGCTTTGCCTGTAAATTTTTATCTTTGTGTGTTAGAATTTATTTTGTATAAATGGTTAATATGAAAAAGTCCGGTTACAAATATATTTTTGGGCCTGTTCCTTCAAGGCGGCTCGGCATATCACTTGGTGTAGATATCATGCCGCATAAAACATGCAGCCTTAATTGTGTTTACTGCGAGTGTGGAAGAACAACCGATTTAACCATAAAAAGGGCTGAATATACGCCTGTGGAGTTTATACGGGAAGAGCTAAAAGATTTTCTGTCAGACAATCCAAAACTGGATTTTATTACCTTTTCAGGTTCAGGTGAACCAACATTGCATACAGGTATCAATGAAATCGTCGATTTCATAAAAGCGGATTATCCTCAATATAAGTTGGCATTACTTACAAACAGCACACTTTTTTCTCAAAGCAATGTCATAGAACAGGTCCTTGGTATGGATATTATTATTGCGTCACTTGATGCCGCAACTGAAAAAATTTTTATCAGAATAAACAGACCGCATCCAGACCTTGATTTTAAACAGATCATCGACGGATTAATCTGTTTAAGGAAAAATTTTTCCGGACAGCTCTGGATGGAATTTTTTTTGGTGCCCGGCATAAATGATAGCGAGATTGAGCTTAAAAAGATAAAGAACCTGTTGACCAATGTAAAACCCGATAAAATTCAGATTAATACGCTTGACAGGCCGGGAACTGAAAGCTGGGTAAAGCCGGTCGGCAAAGAACGATTAATAGATATAAATAGATTTTTATCCGGGTTTGAAGTTATTAAGGATTTTACTCCTGAAAAAAATAGCTTTGTACTAAAAGAAAATGATTTCAGCAGATTTTTGTCTACATTAAAACGCAGGCCATGCACAGATAAAGATGCGTCGCAAATTTTAGGCATTCACGTCAATAATGTAAGAAGCTGTCTTGAACCTCTGATAAAAAGCGGAAAAATCGAAAAAAAAGAGATGCCAAGGGGTGTTTTTTATATAGCAAAGTGAGTTGTCTATGCATAAATAAATGTGGGGGTAATAATGCCGGTCTATTTGTGGCAAGGTAAAGACAGTAAAAAACGGGTCCGAAAGGGTGAAATGGAGGCTTTGAGCGAAGAAGCTGTCCTGGCAAATCTTACCAAAATTAAAATTGTTTCCGCAAAGATTAAAGAAAAACCAAAAGATGTTTTTGAAAATATCGCCTTTATGCAGCCCAAGGTTGTCCAGGCTGATGTTATACTTTTTTGCCGACAATTTTCTACAATGATCGATGCTGGTCTTCCGATAATCCAGTGCCTTGATATACTCCATTCACAACAGGACAATAAAACATTTAAAAAAATGTTAAAAGAGATAAAAGGTGCTGTGGAAGGTGGCGAAACCCTTGCCGATGCTTTAAAAAAGTATCCCAAAGTGTTTGACGATCTTTTTGTGAACATGATCGCAGCAGGTGAAGCCGGTGGTATCCTTGATGTCATCTTGAGCCGGCTTTCAGCTTACATGGAGAAAGCGGCAAAACTTAAAGCCAAAATAAAAGGGGCTATGACCTATCCGATAGTAACCATGATTATAGCTGTGATCGTGGTCGCTATAATCATGGTTTTTGTTATTCCGGTATTTGAGGAGATGTTTACAGGGATGGGCGGAGCCCTTCCTGCGCCGACTCAAATCGTTGTGAATATGAGCAGATTTATTAAGGGGAACATACTGTATATAATCGCCGCCATAGTCTTTATAATATTTGCATTCAAAAGATTTTATAAAACAGATAAAGGGCATGTCCTGATTGATGACCTGTCTCTCAGGTTGCCGGTAATGGGGATGCTGCTGCGCAAGGGCGCTGTTTCCAAGTTTACACGCACCATGAGCACAATGCTAAGCAGCGGGGTTTCAATTCTGGACGCTCTTGATATTGTCGCAAAAACAGCAGGTAACAGAACAATTGAAGCAGCCGTATATGATGTTCGTTCCGGTATTTCCGAAGGCCGCACAATGTCCGATCCTCTCTCTGAAAGCGGGGTTTTCCCGTCAATGGTATGCCAGATGATATCGGTAGGAGAATCTACAGGAGCGCTGGATGAAATGTTGAAAAAGATTGCGGACTTTTATGATGAAGAGGTTGACCAGGCAGTGGAAAACATAACCGCATTGATAGAGCCGTTCATGCTGGTATTTCTTGGTGTTGTCATTGGAGGCCTCGTTGTTTCAATGTACCTCCCCATATTCAAGATGGCGGCTGCTATGGGTTGATAATAACTACTCGTTTTGGAAAGCTTTCTTGACACCCATCTGTAAATAAGTTAACAAATTAAGTTTAATTTTTTAATACCACAAATAAACAAAACTCAGACCCTTTTTGGATTGGATTGACATGGACAAAACAAACGATATTGTTGAGCAACGAAGAAAGAAGATTGAAGACTTAAAAAAGAAAAATATTAATCCTTTTCCAAACGATTTTATTGTAACAGACACAGTAAAAGATGTTGTCAATGAGACAGAAAAAGCGCCTGATTCCATTACGGAAAATGACCCTGTTTTTACCCTTGCAGGACGTATGATGGCAATAAACCGATTCGGCAAGGCCGCCTTTGTAAGATTCAGGGATCGCACAGGACAGCTTCAGGCATATATCAGCAAAGACAGGGTTGGCGATGAAGCATTTTCTCTGTTCAAACAGCTCGATATCGGGGATTTTATCGGCATAAAAGGAGGAATGTTTAAGACTAAAACAGGAGAGTGGACTCAACTTGCTAATGAAATAAAACTTGTTTGCAAGGCAATAAGACCTCTTCCTGAAAAATTTCATGGGCTTAAAGATCCTGAAAAACGTTATCGCCAGCGCTACATTGATTTGATAATGAATTCTAATGTGCGTGATATATTTGTGAAACGCAGCAAAATTGTCCAGGAGATACGCGAATTTCTACTTAAGCGTGATTTTCTTGAAGTAGAAACTCCAATGATGCAACCAATTCCTGGAGGCGCGGAAGCCACGCCGTTTAAAACATACCATAATGCTCTGGGGATGAATCTGTTTTTGCGTATTGCTCCTGAGTTGTATTTAAAGCGTCTTGTCATAGGCGGCTTTGAAAAGGTTTTCGAGCTTAACAGAAATTTCAGAAATGAGGGGGTTTCAACACGCCATAATCCTGAATTTACCATGCTTGAGTTTTACCAGGCATATGCTACTTATAACGATTTGATGAATTTGACCGAAGAAATGTTAAGGGCTGCGGCTATAAATGTTACAGGCTCCACGCTAATAACATACCGTGGACATAGTATCGATCTGGGACGTAAATGGCGTCGCATACCTTTATTAGAGGCTATGGAGGAAATCGGAGGCATTGATCCGGGCCTGCTTGATAACAGGGAAAAACTGCTTGATTTTGCCGCCTCAAAAGGCATCTACATAACACAAAAAACAGGAGCAAAAAGCGCTCGTTTGGGGAAAATTATTGCAAAACTGTTTGATGTTTTAGTGGAACCAAAGCTGATTCAACCCACATATATTACCGGATATCCGGTTGAAATCTCCCCTCTTTCCAGAAAAAGCGACAATGACCCCACTCTAACCGACCGTTTTGAACTTTTCATCGCCGGGCATGAAATCGCCAATGGATTTTCCGAGCTTAATGATCCTGACGACCAGAAAGAGCGTTTTCTTCAACAGGTCGCAGACAGGGAAGCAGGAGATGAAGAGGCCCATTGTATGGATGAAGATTATATTAAAGCATTGGAATACGGCATGCCTCCAACTGCCGGCGAAGGAATAGGAATAGACAGGCTTGCGATGATTTTTACCGATTCTGCTTCCATACGTGAGGTTATTCTTTTTCCGCACATGAAGAGCGAGAAAAATGACACCGCTATTATTTAATTATGACTTTTGAATATTTCATAGGCAACCGCTATCTGAGGGTAAAACAAACCTTCATTTCATTAATTACATTCCTTTCCATAGCAGGCATTACTATAGGTGTCATGGCCCTTATTATAGTAATTGCCGTTATGTCCGGCGCGGAGTCTGAATTCAGGTCCCGTATCCTTGGCGTTGAATCGCATGTTATGGTAATGCGTTACGGCAGTGCTTTTACAGATTACCGTCGGATAATTAAAGATGTTGAAAAAATTGATGGAGTGGAAACAGCATCCCCTTATGTTTTCAGTCAGATTATGCTTCGTTCATCATCCGGGGTATCAGGGGCTGTTTTAAGGGGGATAGATCCCGGATCTGCGGGACAGGCAATAAAAAGTCTTGATAAAGCTTTTCTGGAACAAAGATTAACAAAAAATCAGGATGCAGGCACATCCGCCTTTGTGCCGGGAATTATTTTAGGCCAGGAGCTTGCCCGGAATTTAGGTGTAATGGAAAACGATATTATTTATCTGATTTCACCGCGTGGAATGATTGCTCCTGTCGGGCATATACCTGCAATGAAACGATTCAGGGTAACAGGCCTTTTTGAGTCCGGGATGTATGAATATGATACATCTCTTGCGTATGTACACATAAAGGATGCACAGTCTATCCTGCATATCGGAGACTCGGTAACCAATATCGGTGTCCGTGTAACTGATATTTACAAGGCAGATAATATAGCGGAAAATATTGCGGCAAATCTTAACCGGAAATATAAAACCGGGTCATATTGGGCTAGGGACTGGATGCAGATGAATCGCAACCTTTTTTCCGCGCTTAAACTTGAAAAAAAGGCCATGTTTATTATTTTGACTCTTATCGTTCTTGTCGCCGCCTTTAACATCGCGAGCTCACTTATTATGATGGTTATGGAAAAAACAAAAGATATCGCTATCTTAAAGGCCATGGGTGCAACCGATAAGAGCATTAGAAGGATTTTTGTATTCAAAGGGATGATTGTCGGCTTAGCAGGCACAGTTTTAGGGATGTGTCTGGGGCTGGCAGGATGTATATTGCTTGAGCACTACAAGTTCATCAAGCTTCCGGGCGATGTATACTATTTTACCACCCTGCCTGTAAAACTTGAGGCATTAGATGTTTTTGTTATCGTGTCTGCTGCCATGATAATCTGTTATCTGGCTACACTCTATCCGGCACGTCAGGCCTCAAAGCTTAACCCTGTTGAGGCAATCCGCTATGGTTGACAATCAAACATGCAGGCGGTCTGATTTAATAAGCGTCAGAGGTTTAAGCAAGAGTTTCAGCCACAATGGTCTAAGGGTTGAAATATTAAAATCCATTGACCTTGATTTAGATGCAGGAGAAACAATATCCATTGTCGGAGCCTCGGGTATCGGCAAATCCACACTTCTGCATATACTTGGCACTCTTGACCGGCCGGACAGCGGAACATTTCTTTTTCAAGACAAAGATGTCCTGCTTTTTGATGATGAAAAGCTTGCAAGGCTTAGAAATGAATCCATCGGCTTTGTTTTTCAGTTTCATCACCTGCTCCCTGAATTCAGTGCTGTAGAAAACACGATGATGCCGGCTCTTATAAAAGGGGTGAGCAAGAAAGAGGCGATAGAGTCTGCAGAGGCAATTCTTGTCAGGGTAGGGCTTAAAGACAGGTTGTCATACAGGGTAAATAAACTTTCAGGCGGAGAACAGCAACGGGTCGCCCTGGCAAGGGCTCTGGTACTGAAGCCGGTTATCCTTTTAGCAGATGAACCCACAGGCAATCTTGATGAAAAAAACAAAAACCAGGTTCATGATCTGCTTCTGGAATTAAACCAGGAATTAGGCATGACACTGGTTGTGGTTACACACAATATGGGTTTTGCATCATATATGTCACGTATTGTAACAATCATGGACGGGCAGCTGATAAAAACTTGATGGCGTCGTAAAAAGTCCCATCTACTGTGTTGTAGTATTTTTTCAGACCCTCGACATACTATATGTATGCCTTCAGTCCTGAAAAACTACTACGCCTTGTATATGAACCTTTTTACTTAGCCATCTGCAGTTAATTCGTGGCTTTTTGCGAGTTCATCAAAACTTAATTGAGGTGTTTTTGATATGCATAGATTTTTAAGACTGCTAATAATTGCAATAATTTTTCTTTTGCCGAATGCCGTATATTCTCAAGGGTCGGTTAGCATTGTTATACTGCCTTTTGAAATATATTCAGATGAGGATCTTTCATATCTTAAAGCAGAAATTCCGGATGTAATCAAAAAGCAGCTTAAACAGGATGGGGCCGATGTAATTGTTCTGGAATCTACTTCTGGTTTGCCCGATTATCCGGGCAAAGAAACCGTCGCAGGCATAGATGCAATCAGGAATATCGGCGTAAAAAACGGCGCTGACTATGTTGTTTGGGGAAGTTTTACATGGATAGGGCAAAAATTCAGCCTGGATGCTAAGATGGTTGAATCTTTTGGGCAAAGTCCTCCGAAGGTTTTCTATGCCGAGGGGAAAGGGATGGAAAATCTCCTTGGATCTGTGAATGAGCTTGCCGGCGATCTTGGCATAAAGCTTTTTAAGAGAGAAAAGATAGCGGAAATACTTGTTGTCGGCAACAAGCGTATAGAGGCGGATGCGATTAAAAAAGCCATCGAAATTTCGGCTGGAGATATCTTTCTTGCAAAAAATCTTGCCAATGATCTTAAATCAATATTTTCAATGGGATATTTCGATGATGTAAGAATCGAGGCGGACGATGGGCCGGAAGGAAAGATAATTACCTTTATGGTAAAGGAAAAACCGACCATCAGGGTAATTCGGATAAAAGGCAACAAGGTGTTTGACGACGAAGATATAATGGAAAATTTAAACATCAAGACAGGCTCGATTCTGAATATATTCAAGGTGTGCAGTAATATTGAACAGATAGAGGGGTTATATAAAAATAAAAATTATCATAATGTAAAGGTGACCTACAATATAGATAATCTTGAACACAATCAGGCTGATCTTGAATTTGTTGTCAAAGAGGGGGAAAAGGTAAGGATAAAAAGGATAATATTTGAAGGAAATAAAGAATATTCCGGTAACAAGCTGAAAGGGATGATGAAGTCATCTGAAAAAGGTTTCTTCTCATGGCTGACATCATCAGGGGAGCTTAATAAGGAAGACCTGAGCCAGGATATGTCCATGCTTTCCGCTTTTTATCAGAATAACGGTTATATCCAGGCCAAGGTTGGAGAACCGTATGTTGAATACAAAGATAATTGGATTGATATTACAATAAAAATCTTTGAAGGACCGCAGTTTATGGTCGGAAATGTCGATATTGCCGGCGACATAATATTATCTAAAGAGGATTTGGAAAAAAATCTTAAAATTACCAGAGAAAAATTTTATAATCGTGAAATCGTGAGAAACGACGTGCTCGTGCTTACCGATGTTTATTCTGACGAAGGTTACGCGTATGCTGAGATATTTCCCCGCATAGAGGAAAACCTGGAAAAATTACAGATCAATATTACCTATACCATTGACAAGGGCAAACAGGTATATTTTGAAAAAATTATTATCAGCGGCAATACAAAAACCAGGGATAAGGTTATCCGCCGTCAGCTTGAGGCATATGAACAGGAGCTTTACAGCGGCAGGAAATTAAAACGAGGGGTGCGCAACCTGTACCGGCTTGATTATTTTGAAGACATAAAGGTTAATACTTCAAAAGGAAGCTCCGACGACAAGATGGTTTTGAATGTGGATATTACTGAAAAGCCAACCGGCATGCTCAGCTTCGGAGGCGGTTACAGTAATGTCGAAAATTTCTTTGCCATGGCAGCTGTTGCCCAGAAGAATCTTTTTGGACGCGGGCAGATTCTCCAACTAAAGGCACAGCTTGGAGGCAAGACAACAAGGTACACCTTAAGCTTTACCGAACCGTGGCTGTTTGATATTCCTCTGTCGGCAGGAATCGATCTTTACGACTGGCAAATGAATTATGATACCTATGATAAGGATAGCAGAGGAATCGGCTTTAGATTCAGTTACCCTGTTTTTGATTTTACCAGGGCGTATTTATCCTATGCCTTTGATGTAAGCGATATAACAAACATAGACGAAACGTATGCTTCAGATCTTGTCAAGGAGTCGAAAGGGACAAATACAAAAAGCAGTATATCAACCGCCTTGACATATGATTCAAAGGACAGGATTTTTAACCCGACAAAGGGATCAGAGCACAGTATAAGCGTGGAATATGCCGGTATTGGAGGGGATATAGGTTTTACAAAATATTTAGCTGAAACAGGATGGTATTTCCCGTTATTTAAAGAAACTGTGGGTTTTCTGCATGCCAGAACAGGGTATGTCAACAGAAATTCCAAGAAGAAACTTTTTGATTATGATAAGTTTTACCTTGGCGGTATGAATTCGCTGCGCGGCTTTGACTGGCGTGATGTAAGCCCAACAGATGAAAATGGCGACAAGGTCGGAGGCAATAAGTTTATCCAGTTTAATGTTGAATATATAATCCCTTTGCTCAAAAAAGCGGGCATTGTCGGTGTTATCTTTTATGATGCCGGAGAGGTATATAACAACAGCGAAAATATTAATTTGGGCGACCTGCGTGAAAGCGCCGGATACGGCTTCAGGTGGTATTCACCCTTGGGCCCCATCAGGCTTGAGAATGGATATATTCTTGCTCCAAAAGAAGGAGAAAACAGGGGCGGAAGATGGGAATTTACTATGGGAACGGCTTTTTAGCGGTAATGGCCAAAATAAATTTTTAAAGCGAAATATTATTTCTTAAGCTTTCGACAACGGCACCAATAACCAACATTAAGACAATGCTTGAAACCACGTATGAGTTCAGTAAGTTATATATCCTTTGTGCCTGTTCTTGGCACAAGTCGTGGAGTGCTGGTTAAAAAAGACAGATAAATCATTTCGCTTGAAAAATTGAATTTGGCTCCTTTACCGTCTTGACTTTGATAGAAATCAAGGGTGCGAAACTTGAGTAAATTAATTCAACATTTAAAATTTAAAATTAGAGCGAAGCGTCAAAAGAGGGGGGTAAAATGAAAATCAGGAAAATTGCTTTTATTACAATAAGTTTTATATTTTTTTCTGCTGCTTATTCATACAGCGCGGATGTCGCCAAAATAGGGATAATCGATTTTCAGAGAATTCTTGAAACTTCAAGCACCGGTAAAACGGCGCAGTCTGAAATCAATGAAAAAGGGAAAAATATGGAGACCGAGCTTAAGGCAAAAGGGGCTGCGATAGAAGAACTCCAAAAGAAGCTTGAGCGTGACGCACTGGTTATGAGCAAGGAGATGCGTGAAGAAAAAGGACGGGAAGTCAGAATAAAGATAAACGATATAAAGCTACTTCAACAGAAATATTTATCCGAGTTCAGGGGGCTTGAGAACAGGCTTGTTACGCGCATAAAAAACGATGTTATGGACATTGTCGAAGAGATCGGGAAAAAGGAGGGCTACCTTTTGATAATTGAAAAAGCCGGTGTTCTGTACTATCCGAATGCAATAGATTTAACAGACAAATTAATCCAGCTATACAATAAAAAAGAAGCTGATAAGAAAAAATAAGTGTTAAGAGTTAGGTGTTAAGTGTTCAGAGGTCTCAACTGTGCTTTTTGAGGAAGATTAGAGTTAGTGTTTTTATAATTTCTTCGTGTTCTTCGTGGTGAACAAAACAAGCTCCAATAAGGATATATTTTGCGTATGGAAATATTGCTTTCCAGGATAGGAGAAGTTGTCGAAGGCAAGCTGTCCGGCGGCTATGATAAAATTATTTGTGGGGCAGCCCCTTTTGATGTGGCTACACGGGAGTATATTACTTTTGCCGACAGCGCAAAGTTTTTAAAAAAGATAGATAAAACCGATGCCGGGGCTGTTATTGTTCCGAAAAATTTTACAGGGTCTTCAAAAACAACCGTTATGGTGGAAAATCCCAGGGTTGCTTTTGCAAAGGTTTTAACCCTTTTTTATCCCCACGCAAAACCGGCATATCTTAATAGCTCAGCCGGAATATCTTCAAATGCCTATATCGGCAAAAATTTCCTGTGCGGCAAGGATATTTCTATCGCCCCTTTTGCCGTGATTCAAAATAATGTTAGACTTGGCGATCGTGTAATTATTCATCCAAACGCAGTAATCGGGGATAATGTTGTGATTGGAAATGATGTGGAGATTTATCCTAATGTAACTATCCTTGAGCGCTGCAGAATAGGAAACAGGGTAATAATTCATGCCGGCACGGTTATAGGAAGTGATGGTTTTGGTTTTGCCCCTGACGGGGAAAGCTATTTTAAAATCCCCCAGACAGGCATTGTCCGGATAGATGATGATGTGGAAATCGGCGCCAACAACACAATCGACAGGGCTACTTTTGGGGAAACCAGGATTTGCAGGGGGGTTAAGACAGACAACCTGGTTCATGTCGCCCACAATGTGACGGTTGGTGAAGATAGCGTAATTGTGGCGCAGGTCGGGATTTCCGGAAGCGTAACAATCGGCAGACACGCCGTATTAGCCGGGCAGGCAGGAATTGCAGGGCATATTACCCTGGGGGATAATGTAACGATTGGGCCGCAGGCCGGGGTTACAGCATCTGTACGGAGCGGTCAGGTTATGTCAGGTTCGCCGGAGATGCCGCATAGATTATGGCTCAGGGTTCAAAGGCTTATATACAGGCTTCCTGAGCTTAAAAAGAACCTTTCTGAAATAGAAAAAAGACTGGATAGGATTGAGAGCGAACGTAAGTAAAATGACTTGTATGTTAAAGTGGGCATAATGAACAAAATGGATAGGACATATTTAATGCATGGCAGGCGGGATAGAATGCCTTCAATCATCAATCGACAATCAACAATCATCAATTTTGACTATGAAGGAGGTATGAATTTTGATTTATGATATTAAGGAAATAATGAACTTTTTGCCGCACAGATATCCTTTTATTATGATTGATCGAATACTTGAGATTGTTCCTGATGAAAAAATTACTGCTCTTAAAAACGTAACCATAAACGAGCCTTTTTTTCAGGGGCATTTTCCAGGAACTCCGATTATGCCGGGCGTTCTTATTGTAGAAGCCATGGCTCAGGCCGGCGGATTACTTGCTTATACATTTATGCCCGAGGTGAAAAAAGGTTCTGTTATATATTTTATGGCGATGGACAAGGTAAAATTCAGAAAACCGGTTGTGCCTGGGGATCAACTTATCTTTGAAGTAAAAATTTTGAAGAAAAGGTTAAAAACGATCAAAATGTCCGGGATTGCAACAGTTGATAAAAAACTTGTAGCTGAAGCTGAATTAATGGCAACTTTTGGAGATAAACCATGATACATTCGACGGCAATTATTGATCCCAAAGCAGAGATAGATTCAAATGTAGAAATCGGGCCATACTCGATTATTAAGGAGAATGTTTTTATAGGATCCGGAACTGTTATAGGCCCACATGTTGTTGTTGACTCTTATGTTAATATAGGCCCTGATTGTCATATATTTCAATACGCCGCCATAGGCGCTCCTCCACAGTCTTTGAAATTCGAGGGGGGAAAAACCTATGTTAAAATCGGACGCGGCACTATTGTGCGTGAGTTTGTCACAATCCACAGAGGAACTGAATTTGGCGGAGGGATAACAGAGGTTGGAGAAGAAAACCTTTTGATGGCTTATACCCATATAGCACATGACTGCAAAACCGGCCGAAAGGTTGTTATGTCAAACAACGCAACACTCGCCGGGCATATAATAATAGGAAATAATGCGACTATCGGCGGACTTGTAGCGATTCATCAGTTTGTAAGAATAGGCGATTATGCATTTATTGGAGGAAAATCAGCGGTTGTAAAGGATGTCCCTCCTTATGTTATAGCTTCAGGAGACAGGGCGACTCTGCATGGATTAAACAGCGTTGGATTAAAACGGAATGGTTTTTCCAAGGATACATTGTCAGCATTAAAAAAAACCTACAGGATTATTTTCCGGATCGGGCTCACCATGAATGAAGCCATAGAAAGGGTGCGCGCAGAGGTGGAACAGATTCCGGAAGTTCTCAATTTTATTGATTTTATAAAATCATCCCAGAGAGGGATTACAAGGTAGTGGTCGACTAAACTATGCGAATAGGGCTAATTGCAGGGAGCGGTCAGTTCCCTATTATTTTTTCTAAGGCGGCAAAATCAAAAGGATTTGCAGTTTATGCGGCAGCTTATCTAAATGAGACAGATCCTGTTCTGAAAGAGCATGTTGAAGCGATCGAGTGGATGCATATAGGGCAGCTCAAACGGCTGATAATGTTTTTTAAAAAAAATAATATCAGCAAAGCCGTTATGATGGGCGCCATAAAAAAAACAAAGATGTTCTCTGATATAAGGCCTGATATAAAAGCAATTACTTTGATTGCGAAGATGAGGCACACTCATGACAATCGGATTTTAAGCGGATTTGCAGAGGTCCTTGAAAAAGAGGGGATTAAGATAGAGGCTTCAACATTTTTACTTCCCGATCTTTTGGCGCAAAAAGGCTGCTGGACCCAAAAAAAGCCAACCAGATCCGAAAAGGCCGACATCAGACTGGGCTGGAATCTTGCCAAGGAAATCGGACGTCTTGACATAGGCCAATGTGTAGTGGTCGGTGGCGGATCGGTTCTTGCCGTTGAGGCTATTGACGGAACAGATGCCACGATAAAAAGAGGCGGAAACCTGGCCAGGGGAATTGCCGTTGTTGTTAAAGTATGCAAGCCTAATCAGGATATAAGGTTTGATGTTCCTGCTGTGGGAGTTCAAACAATAAAGACAATGCATGAGGCAGGAGCAGGAGCGCTGACCATTGAAGCGGGTAAAGCTATTGTCTTTGACAAACAGGAAATGATTGACATCGCGAATAAACACGGCATTTCAATTGTTGCCTTAGATGATGCTGACGGTATTTAACAGAAATTTACAAACTTATTATGAGGTTAACCTGAGCCAGCGGACAATTAAATTTAAGAACGGCTGAAACTCGCTCATAAGTAAGCGTAAAGAAAGAACTTAGAGCAATCCTTTTATAAAAAGCTTGCTAAAGCTGGTATTATCCGACTTATAGAAAATTTTATTCGGTTATCGTTCTTTGTTAACGCTTACTAACAAGCTCAAACAGTCAGCCATTTTAAATTTAACTGCCCGCCACATCAGGTTATTGATATGTTACTTTTTGAGTTTGTAAATTTCTGTTTAACTACAGGAAAAATTGATTTCACCACGGAGATAACAGTGTCCGCCAAAGTACGGTGGCGGATTATATAAAATCTCAGTGTGCTCTGTGAACTCTGTGGTAAAAGTTTTTTTGAAAGATCTAAAATGAATAAAAAACTAAAAGTTGGTGTTATAGGCGCCGGCTATCTTGGGAAATTTCATGCTGAAAAATATGCGCGCATGGACAATGTTGATCTTGTTGGGATTGTTGATAAAAACAGATCATTAGCCGAGAATGTCGCCGCAAATTATAATACCAGGGCATATATTGACCATAAAGAGCTTTTGGGGAAGGTTGACGCTGCGAGCATAGTTGTCTCAACACCTGCGCACTATGCTGTAAGCAAGGATTTTTTGGAAAACGATGTTGATCTTCTCATTGAAAAACCGATGACCGTGACACTTGAAGAGGCTGATGAACTTATCAGGATAGCCGAATCCAGAGGGCTTATTATCCAGGTAGGGCATCTTGAACGTTTTAACCCGGCGGTTGTTGCTTTGCGGGATATTGTTAAAAATCCGATGTTTATAGAATCGCACAGGCTAAGCATTTATCATAGTCGTGGAACCGACGTAAGCGTTGTGCTTGACCTGATGATACATGATATAGATATTATACTTAATTTTGTCAGGTCTGATATCAAGACTATTCATGCCGCAGGCATACCCGTAATCTCAGAGCATGTTGACATTGCTAATGCGCGTCTTGAATTTGAAAGCGGATGCATTGCCAATGTCACAGCAAGTAGAATTTCGATCAAGAATGAAAGGAAGGTCCGGCTGTTTCAAAAGGATGCGTATATTTCTGTTGATTTTGCTAATTGCAAAATAACGGTTATTGATAAGGCCGGTGAGGCTGGAACCGGCCTGATTCCGGGCATGGGCATCAAACAGCTTTCTTTTGCAAACACGGATGCCCTGGAGGATGAGCTGGTTTCCTTCGTAAAAGCGGTAAAAAGACGTGAAGTCCCTGAGGTAACGGGTCAGATGGGACGTAATGCTTTAAAAATCGCTTTAAGTATTATGGAACAGATCAATATAACCCGTGGCCGTCTTTTAAGTTAGCAATTTATGGGTCAGATTCTTAATAAAAAATCTGTTATGATCATAGCCGGTGAAGCTTCCGGCGATATCCACGGATCGCGTCTTGTAACGGCCATGCATAAAAGAAACAGCGACCTTTTTTTCTACGGTATTGGAGGCAGGGCTCTCAGGGATGTTGGGGTGAAGATTCTTGTTGATGCTGAAGAGCTGTCTGTTATCGGGATAACCGAAGTCTTTTCCAAGTTACGCGATATTTTAAAAGGAATAAGAATAGCCAAAAGGTCTCTTAAGAGGATGCGTCCTGATCTTCTTATTCTTATAGACTTTCCGGATTTTAACCTCCATGTCGCAGCAACTGCAAAAAAGCTTAAAATACCTGTACTCTATTATATCAGTCCCCAGGTCTGGGCGTGGAGGCCGGGCCGTGTCAGTAAAATCGGAAAACTCGTCGATCATATGGCTGTTATATTGCCCTTTGAGCAGCAGTTTTACAGAAAGCATAATGTTCCCGTTACATTTGTGGGCCATCCTCTGCTCGACAATAAGCATGCAACAGATAATATCTGCGGGAACATAACAACCGGTGCGTCTGTAATAGGTCTTTTGCCGGGCTCACGCGACGGGGAAATAGCGCGGCATCTTCCGGTAATGCTTAAAGCCGCCGGTCTTATTGCAAAACGGGCCGGGAAGGTAAAATTCATTATTTCAATCGCGCCCTCTATTGAGAGAGAACATATAGAAGATATAGTGAAAAATTATAAACAAAAAATTGATTTTGATATTATTGCAGACAGCGTGGATAAAGTCTTTAGAAAATGCAGACTCGTTGTTGCGGCATCCGGTACCGTTACTCTTGAAGCTGCGATTTCCGGTACTCCGATGTTAATTATTTACAAGGTGTCCCCGATAAGTTACTGGCTGGGCAAAATCATGATCAGGATTAAGAATATCGGTCTTGTTAATCTTATTGCAGGCAGGGAGATTGTGCCTGAACTGGTGCAGAGCAAGGCGTCCCCTGAAAATATAGCGGACACGGTGCTTAATATGTTAAATGATGCTTCCGGCCTTGAAAGGTTAAGAAAGGAACTCTTGAGCGTAAAAGATTCTCTGGGAGGACCGGGAGCTTCAGAACGGGTCGCTGAAATAGCTTTAGGCATGCTGTAATGAACAGAATCTCCGAAATCAAGTGGAATCTTGCCGGTATTTTCGGCAAGCTTTTAATTGATCTTCTTTTCAGTACAATAAAGATTGAAAAGAAAGGATTTGAAAAAGTAGAGCCGATTATTTCATCAGGAAAGGTTGTATTTGCAGTATGGCATTCAAGGATGCTTCTTGTCTCATACCTTTGCAAAGGACTTAACGGAACTGCAATGGTCAGCAAATCAAAAGACGGTGAAATTGCTGCAAGGATAATTCAGAGACAGGGACATGAAGCTATTCGTGGTTCAACAAAAAAAGGCGGGCTTCATGCTCTGTCAAGGCTTATAAGAAAGGTTAAAGGCAAAAACAAAGTATGTTTAATTGTGCCTGACGGCCCACAAGGCCCAAGCCGCAAGGTCCAGCCTGGAATAGTTATTCTGGCTAAAAAAACCGGATATCCGATAGTGCCTATCACCTACAGCGCCCAAAAAATAAAGGTTTTTGCAAGCTGGGACCGTTTTATTCTACCCCTTCCTTTCACAAAATGCAGGGCTGTATATGGCGCTCCCATTTATGTCCCACAAGATGCCGACAAAAACGAAGAGAAAAGATGCTTAATGCTGCTTGAAAATGAACTGAATCGCATTACCTCCGGCGTTGACAGCTATTATGGGCATAATGTGATCAGGGATTAGGGGTCGGGAATTAGGGATTATATGATCAAAAAGACTTTATCATCGCTTATAACAAACGACAAACACAGGCGGCTGCTTGCGCTTATAAAAGACAACTGGTTCAGGCTGTTTCTCGCAATGGCATGTATGATGGTTATAGCTCTTGCAACTTCTGCTACAGCCTTTTTGGTAAAACCCGCTCTTGATGATATATTTTTCAATAAAGACATCAAGATGTTAATATTGATTCCGATCGTAGTTATCATTATATATCTTTTGCGGGGGCTTGGAATGTATGGTCAGACCTACCTTATGAATTATGTTGGAGAGAGCGTCATAAGGAGGCTTAGAAACAGTCTTTACGACCACATTCAGGATCTTCCGATATCCTTTTTTCATAAAGAAAAGACCGGAGTCCTGATGTCTCGCATAACAAATGATGTGGGTGTTATTAAGGGTATGGTATCTACTGCTGTAACAGGAGCATTAAAAGACGTCTTTACCATAGTGGGCTTAACAATAGTTCTGTTTTACCGGGACTGGAAGATGGCTATGTTCGCATTTGTAATTTTACCGATCGCCTTTATTCCTGTTGTGGAATTTGGAAGGCGTGTGCGCAAAATCAGCACAGGTTGCCAGGAGGCGATAGCGGATCTGAATTCTTTCCTGCATGAAACCTTTGCGGGCAACAAGATAGTAAAGGCGTTCGGAATGGAGCAGTATGAAAAGGAACGTTTTCATGAAAAAGCGCTCAATCTTTTTAGACTTGAGATGAAGGCGGTTATAGCCAGCTCCCTTTCATCGCCTATCATGGAAGTTCTTGCAGGCTTCGGAATAGCCTTTATTATATGGTATGGCGGTTTAAAGGTGATTTCCGGCACATCAACGGCAGGAACATTTTTTTCTTTTATGGCTGCAGTCCTTATGCTGTATGACCCTGTAAAAAAATTAAGCGGGTTGAACAATGCGATTCAGCAGGGGCTTGCGGCTTCAGACAGGGTTTTTGACATCATAGACAGAAAATCGGAGATAGCAGAGGATGGCAACCCTGTAAAAATCCAATCCAGGCCCCACAATGTAATGTTTGATAATGTTTTTTTTAAATATGAAGAGGAGATGGTATTAAAAAACATCAACTTTAATGTTAAAGCCGGAGAGATACTGGCTTTAGTTGGAATGAGCGGGGGCGGGAAAACATCCCTTGTTAATCTGATACCGAGATTTTACGATGTAACTAAAGGGGCAATCCTTTTTGACGGGATCGATATTCGAAAAGCATCAATATCATCACTTCGCAAACAGATCGCAATAGTAACTCAGGAGCCCATACTTTTTAATGATACCGTGAGAAACAATATTGCTTACGGGAACCAGAACGCATCTCAAGAGGATATTGAAAATGCGGTAAAAGCCGCCTATGCCTATGATTTTATACAGGGTTTTCCTGATAAATATGACACAATGATTGGAGAGCTTGGCGCGCGCCTGTCAGGCGGAGAAAAGCAGCGTATATGCATAGCCAGGGCGCTGTTAAAGGATGCTCCTGTATTAATCCTCGACGAGGCAACCTCATCACTGGACACAGAGTCTGAAATGCTTGTTCAGAAGGCGCTTGAAAATCTGATGAAGGGTCGCACTACCTTTGTAATCGCTCACAGGCTTTCAACCATCGATTATGCAGACAGGATAGTGGTAATTGTAGACGGCAGGATTGTGGAAGAAGGGGGAAAGGAAGAACTGATCGCTTGCCGGGGAGAATTTTACAAACTCTATCAGATGCAGTTTAACAATTCAGGGATTCAGGGATTCAGGGATTGATCAATTCAATTATAAATAGATATTTATTCAAAGAGATGTTCCCGCCCTTTGTAATCAATATCCTGTTTTTCACATTTGTTTTTCTGCTGACAAAAATACTTGACATAATAAACTTGATTGTAAATTACAAAATAGGTTTATCCGCTGTCTTTTTGATGCTTATTTATTCGGTGCCCCATTTCCTCGCGTTTGTCATTCCTGTTTCAACAATGATGTCTGTTCTTTTAACCTTCCTCAGATTGTCCGCCGACAATGAAATTGTAGCCCTTAAAGCCGGAGGAGTAAGTGCTTACGGGCTTCTTCCTCCGGTATTTCTTTTCTGTTTAATGGGATGTCTGCTAACAGGCTTTATAACAATATATGGAGTGCCGTGGGGCAGGCTATCCTTTAAAACATTGACTTATGACGTGGTTGCATCAAATGCTGATATTGGTCTTAAAGAGAGGACCTTTAATGACAGTTTTAATGATGTGATGATTTACGTAAATAAAGTTGATTTAAGAAACAAAGCATTGATAAATGTTTTTATTGAAGATCAAAGGAACAAAAATATTGTCAGCACCGTGATCGCTCCAACCGGTAAGCTCTTTAGCGAACCGGACAAGCTTGCTTTTTATCTCCGGCTTTATAATGGAACAGTAAATCAGGTCGACCTTAAAAGCAGGGCAGTGCATTCAATAAATTTTGACACCTATGATATAAGTCTTGATCTTAAAAAGGCTGTTTACGCGGCGAAATCGAGCCAAAAGGATGAAAAAGAGATGAGCCTGACTGAGTTGAGTCAATATCTGCAATCTGCCGCAAAGAAAGATATTAAATACTATTCAGCCCTTATAGTATTTCACAAAAAATTTTCACTTCCTTTTGCCTGCTTTGTTCTCGGTCTTATCGCAATTCCTTTAGGTATAGAGTCGAGTTCTTCAAGGCGGTCATTTAGTTTGGGGCTTGGTCTTGTTTTCTTTCTGGCATATTATTTGATGTTGTCTGCGGGTTTGGTTTTGGGTGAAACAGGTGTTTATCCACCTGTTATCGGTATGTGGACTCCAAATATCGTTATTGGAGCTATAGGATTATATCTTTTTATAAGAACAGCTAATGAACGTCCGATAAATATCTACCCGGTTCTTAATTTGTTTAAGGGTCGTGGAAATAAATTGAAGTGAGCATAGCACATTAGCCCACTGAACTTAGCGCACATTCGGTGCTGATATGAGTGCCTAAAGTGCCTAAGGTGAGCTAAAGTGCCTAAAATTGTGGTACGCCTTCGGCGTGCTAATTGATAACCCCAATGCCACAACCATGACCCAGACCCGACACTATCTACTACCCCGGCTGATGTATAACGCCTGGGCGAGTTTTAAAATAGGCAGAATTCCTTAACTTTAGGCACTTTAATTGCTTTATGCCGATAATATATAAATATTTGACCAGAGAAATCCTCAAATACTTTGCAATCATTCTAATAATGGTTGTAGGCATTTATGTTGCTGTCGATTTTTTCGAAAAGGTAGATAATTTTATGGAAGCAGGTCTTTCTCTTTCAAAGACCTTTTCCTATTTAATATTAAAGATACCATTTATTGTCGCCCAGATAATTCCGCTCAGCATCCTGCTTGCAGTGTTGATTGTTTTTGGCCTGATGACTAAAAATAATGAACTGGTTGCTTTAAAAAGCAGCGGCATAAGCACCTATTATTTTTTAACACCGGTAATTTTATTGGGAATAATATTTAGCGCATTTCTTTTTTTCCTGTCAGAAGTAATTGTTCCGGTAAGTATGGAACATGCTAACAAAATATGGCTGAAAGATGTCAGAAAAGAATCCGCGGTAATATCAAAGGAAAAAGATATCTGGATTAAGGGTAATTGCACGATAACGCACATAAAACACTACAATTCTGCAAACAGCGCTATATTCGGGGTTACTATCAATTATTTTGACGTAGATTTCAGGCTTATTAGAAGGGTTGACGCAAAAAAAGGTGTTTTTATTCAAAACAGATGGTGCCTGTATGATGTAGCGCAGCAAAATCTTAATAAGAAAGATAATAACTATAAGATAAGCTTTCATGAAAAGATTATTGAGAAGTTGGATTTTATGCCTGATGATTTAATGAGGGTTATAAAAAAATCGGAAGATATGAGTTTCAAGGAGCTGATCTCATATATCAGAAAGATTGAAGCAGAAGGATATGACGCTACAAGTTACAGGGTGGACCTTTATGCCAAGACAGCTTTTCCTTTTGTTTGCATTATTATGTGCATGATGGGCACAGGTATTGCTGTAAGAGGAAAAATCAAGGAGGGCCTGCCCCTCATCATTGCATTAGGCATAGGAATAGCATTTCTTTATTGGATATCTTATAGCTTTTGCATATCGCTTGGATATGGAGAAATGCTTCCTCCTGTTATTGCCGCATGGGCTGCAAACCTTATTTTTTTATGTTTTGGCGCGCTTATATTATTAAATAGTGATTAAATTAAAGTGCCTAAAGTTTGTGGTACGCCTGAGGCGCATTCCTTAACTTTAAGCACTTTAACATACTTTGGGCACTTGTAACTTTATGATTCTTTTATATAATATTCTTCTTGCAGCAGGAATTACCATTGGGCTTCCTCTGATAATTCCGCTTGTGCTCGCAACCGATAAAAGACGAAAAACGGTTCTGTACAGGCTGGGGCTTATGCCTCTTCCGGAACGCATAAGACAAAACAGATCATATCATCCTCACAACAGACCGATATGGGTACATGCCCTTTCCGTGGGCGAGGTTCTTTCCGCAGTTCCTCTGGTTAAAGAATTAAAGAGCTGTTTTAAACATCAGGATATTGTTTTTTCAGCTTCCACAAAAACAGGGTTTGAAATAGCAAATAATCTTTTAAAGGAAAATGCAGATGCAATATTTTTCTTTCCCTATGATTTGCTGATTTCAATAAAACATATTGCCACAAAGGTTGAGCCGGCCATTGTTATTATTGTTGAGTCTGATATATGGCCGAATTTTATGTTTGAAATGAAAAAGCGCAATGTTCCTGTGATCCTTGTAAACGCAAGGCTTTCAAGAAAATCATATTTTGGATACAAACGGTTTTTATTCTTTTTTAAAAAACTTTTTTTATCCTTTTCAAAAATTTGCGTTCAGTCTTTGAAAGACGCCCATAGCTTCAGCCTTTTAGGGATTCCGCCGGGCAGGATAACAATAACCGGAAATATAAAATTTGACCGGCAATACGATTCTGTCGGACGTGAAGAAATAAATAAATTAAGACAATCTTTGCTTGTTAATCCGTCTCAAAAGATCCTGCTCGCAGGAAGCACGCATTACGGAGAAGAGGCAATACTGCTTGACGCCTTTTCAAGACTAAAAAAGGAATATCTTGATCTTATCCTTATTATTGTCCCCAGAAATCCGGATCGAGCCAAATCAGTATGCCGAATCTGTAAATCAGCGGGTTTTTTTGCGGTTACAATGGCTGAGCTTGAAGAAAAAAAGACCGGGCAGGATGTGATCGTTGTTGACAGGATAGGGTCGTTAAAAACGCTTTACGCCATAGCGGATATAGCCTTTGTGGGCGGAAGCCTTGTAAGCTGCGGAGGCCACAATCCTCTTGAGCCTGCTGCATTTTCCAGACCGATTATCTTTGGGCCGAACATGAGCGATTTCGCGGATATATCGGATATGCTTATAAGCTCTGGTGGAGCCGGCTCTGTGCAGGATGCGGAAAGCATATATAATATTGTATCAGAGCTGCTGATCGACAATCAGAAAGCCGGAGAAATGGGAAGCATGGCTTTCAAAGTATTTAATGCCAACAAAGGGGCTGTTGAAAAGACCTTGAAGGTGATTAAAAGTTTTCTTTAACCCAAAATTTGATCATACTCGAAGCTCGATTGTATATGTTTATTGAAGATATTTTATCTTCGTGTTCTTCGTGGTAAAAAAAGGCAATTAGATGATAGACAAAATCAGAAAAAAAATAGAAAGCATTATGACAGGTGAGGATAAAACCTGTTTTTTTTCTTTTGCTTCCATTTTGTTTATTATTTCCCTTGCATACGGTTATGCTGTAAAATTAAGAGAATTCTGCTATAAAACAGGGATAGTAAAATCAAAAAAGCTGCCCTGCGCGGTAATATCTATCGGGAACATAACGGTTGGCGGAACAGGAAAAACTCCTATGACCATCAAGGTTGCACAGATAATCAGTGGCCTTGGCTATAAGGTAGCCATAATCAGCAGAGGATATAAAGGGGGGGCGGAAAAAACAGGAGGAATTGTAAGCAACGGGCACACTATATTCATGGAGCCTGAAAAGGCGGGTGACGAACCATTTATGATAGCCGCAAAAATAAAAAACATACCTGTTGTTGTAGGTCAAAACAGGTACAAGGCCGGCAGTCTGGCTATAAGGGAATTTGATCCTGATGTTATTGTGCTTGATGATGCTTTCCAGCATCTTGATCTGAAGCGAGACATTGATATTGTTCTTTTGGATTGCCGCCGTCCTTTTGGCAACGCGCATCTTCTTCCAAGGGGCATTTTAAGAGAGCCAATCTCTGCATTAAAGCGAAGTGATGCATTTGTTTTAACAAGGTTTGATTCTGCTTCCGATTATATCAGGCAAGCTGCTGTGGATAAAATTGAAAACCTGGCGCATGGCAGACCGTTTTTCAGGTCTTTTCATGTTCCGAATCTTTATAAACCGGCAAATGACAAAAAGAGCATGCCTGGCATCAAGTTGCAGAACTTTGATTCTGGTTTGTTACATGGACGCAGAGTCGTTGCCTTTTCAGGGTTGGCAGGAAATGATGATTTTCGCAGAACAGTTGAAAGCCTTAAATGCGATCTGATCGATTTTTTTGAATTTCCGGATCACCATAAATATACGGAAACTGATCTGCAAAGAATCATACAATCATCAATTAATGCTCAAGCTGAATTTATTCTCACAACTGAAAAGGACTATGTGCGGATTTCCGGCAAAACTTCATGGCCCATAGAGATTGTTGTTGTCGGCATAGAGCTTTCCCTGGGAGATGATGAAAGCCCCTTTGTCGATTTTATTAAAACCAGGCTTGAGCCTTTACTATTATCATGAAAAAACCAAATTTAAGTATAGCAGTTATTGCAAAGAACGAAGTGGACAGGATCAATCGTCTGCTCAAGAGCGTAAGATTTGCCGATGAAGTACTTGTTGTGGATTCCGGAAGCACAGACGGCACTCAGGATGTCTGCAAAAAGCTTGGAGCAAAGGTGGTTTTTAATAATTGGCCTGGATATGCTGCTCAGAAACAGTTTGCAATGGATTACACAACATCGGAATGGATACTGAACCTTGATGCCGACGAAGAAATATCAGGCCCACTTGCAGAAGAGATACAGCAAGCCATTAAAAATGTCGGCCCGGAGGTATCTGCTTTTTCCATGCCGAGACTATCCAGGTATCTTGGCAAATGGATAAAACATGGCGGATGGTACCCTGATCGCAAGGTGCGCCTTGTTCGCCGGGGCAAAGGCATGTGGAAAGGGGATGGTCTTCACGAAAAACTGATTGTTAATGGAAAGATAGAGCAGCTCTCTAAGCCGATTCTTCATCATGTTTACCGGAACATTTCAGATCACGTGGTAACCATAAACAGGTTTTCAGATATTCACACTGTCGAACGCGGCCCGGCCGGGGGCTGGTTTGTTTTTGCAGGCGCAGTTCATGCTATTGGCAAATTCGCAGAATGTTATTTATGGAAACTCGGCTTTTTAGATGGCATCCCTGGGCTTGTTATTGCCATGAATTCAGCCTGGTATGTCTTTCTTAAGCATGCCAAGGCCTGGGAGTCCGGTCTGCATGTTTAACTTGCAAGAGATTACATATAAAGTTCTTGCCGGCCTGCTTAAAGTCCTGGGCCTTATCCCGCGCAAGACAGCATTCAAGCTGGGTAACTTTATCGGACAAATTCTGTTCCTGGCTGACAGAAAGCATCGGAAAATAGCGATAGACAATCTGACACGTTCTTTTGGCCGTGAAAAAAGTTCGCATGAGATTAAAATTCTTGTTAGACGTGTTTTCAAAAATCTCGGACAGATTATTTTTGAGATCGGGTGGTCTTTGAGACTTGAGAGAAAAGACTTTCAAAAGCATTTTAATATCCAGGGATTGTCCAATTACAGAAATGCGTATGAAAAAGGCAAGGGCGTGTTGCTGCTTACTGCTCATATGGGGAACTGGGAGCTTTTGTCGATTGTTATTGCCATGGCCGGCTATCCGGTCAGTGTCTTGTACCGGCCGCTTGATTTTTTTCTGCTGGATCGCTTATTTGCTATGATAAGAGGTCGTTTCGGCACAGAATTGATTCCCAGCGCCCAATCTATGCGCAGGATTCTGCGAAGCCTGAAACATGGTAAGGTTGTTGGAATATTAATAGATCAGAATGTTGATTGGTATGAAGGGGTTTTTGTCGATTTTTTTGGCCACAGGGCATGCACAAACAAAGGCATGGCGCTTTTGGCACGCAGGACAGGGTCGCCTGTTATCCCGCTTTTTTTAGTGCGTGAAAAATCAGGATTTACGGCAGAATTCGGATCGGAAATTCCTTTAATAAAAACAGAAGATATCAGAAAAGATATTGAAGCAAACACACAGCAGTATAACAGGGTTATAGAAGACTTTATCCGTCAACACCCTGACCAGTGGTTCTGGGTTCATCAACGCTGGAAAACAAAACCATACTGCCCGTGGCCAGGAAAAAAATAGAACACGGATCACACGGATTTTACGGATAAAAAACATGAATTGTTATATAAGTTATTTTTTAATGCACTTTATGAAAATTATGACGTAATAATTCTGTGAAAATCCATAAAAAAGGAGAAATATGTTACATTCGGAAATAACCGAAAAGATAATAAAGGCCTTTTTTAAGGTTTATAACGTGTTGGGATATGGCTTTTTGGAAAAAGTATACGAAAATGCACTTGTTATTGAGTTGCAAAAAATGGGTTTTAATATATCACAGCAACATAATGTCAAAGTTTACTATGATATGAAGATGGTAGGGGATTATTACGCTGATATTATAGTAGATGATAATATCATCATAGAACTCAAAGCAGCAGAGAGTTTAAAGAAAGAACATAAGGCTCAGTTAATAAATTACTTAAAAGCGACAGAAAAAGAGGTGGGACTTTTATTGAATTTTGGTAGAACTCCTGAATTTAAACGGGCAATATTTACCAATGACAGAAAAAATTTATTGCAAGCTGAGATTGATGGATAACAGGGATTGAAATTATTTAAATAGTTCTGTGAAAATCAGTATAATCCGTGTCATCCGTGTTCTATAAAAAATGGCGATAAAACCAATACAAATAGAAAATATAAAACAGCTCCTTATCCGCTCCACCAACTGGATCGGCGATGCTGTCATGACTACGCCTGCTGTCAGGGCAATCAGAAAAAACTTCCCCCATGCCGAAATCAGCATATTAACCAAGCCATGGGTTGCTCCTGTGTTTGAAAGCAGCCCTTATATTGATAATATACTAATTTATGATGATTTTGAAAAACACAAAGGCCTTTCCGGGAAGCTGCGGCTTGCAAGGGAATTGAAAACATACGGGTTTGATGCGGCAATCCTGCTGCAAAACGCCTTTGAAGCCGCCCTTATCGCATTTTTTGCCGGCATTCCATGTAGAATCGGGTATAATACAGATGCCAGAAGTTTTTTATTGACCCACTCTGTTTCCTGCACGCCTCAAATCAAGAAGATGCATCAAACCGGATATTACCTGGGTATTCTCCACGGGATAGGTCTTGACACAGACGGCCCTGGGCTGGATCTTGTTGTAGATAAGAAATATCAAAACCGGGCCGCAAAAATTTTGGAAGAACATGGCGTATCAAGGGCAGACAGATTGGTAGGGATCAACCCGAGCGCCACCTTTGGCCCTGCCAAGCAGTGGTTTCCGGAACGTTACGCTGCCTTGTCGGATAAAATACATGAAGTTTTTGGAGCCCGCATACTTCTTTTTGGAGGTCCGGGAGACAGAGAACTGGGCAGAAGAATTTCACAGATGATGCAGCATCCGCCGGTTGACCTTTGCGGCAAAACCAAACTTGAAGAGGCAATAGCCTTGATAAACATGTGCAATCTTTTTATTACAAATGATTCAGGATTGATGCATGTCGCGGCTGCCCTTGATATTCCGTTGATTGCCATATTCGGTTCTACAAATCCGGTTACAACAGGGCCTAAGGGCTTAGACAGCAGGATTGTGCGGATTCCTGTTGAATGCAGCCCCTGTTTGAAACCGGAATGCCCCAAAGGCCATCTCAAATGCATGGATCAGATAGAAGTTGATATGGTTTTTGATGTTGCAAAGGAACTTTTGTGAACATACTCATTGTAAAATTGAGCGCAATCGGCGATGTGATCCATACCCTTCCTGCTCTGAATGCTGTTAGAAAACAGTATCCTGACGCACATATTACATGGCTTGTGGAAGAGGCGGCACATGGCGTTATCAAAGGGCATAAAGCGCTTGACAGAATAATTGTTTCAAAAAGAAAGACATGGCTGAAAGGGCTTGCCGGGCGATCCTGTGTTAAAAATCTTAGAGAAGTTTGTAGTTTTATTAAGGAGCTGCGGGACACCAGATACGACCTTATACTCGATTTCCAGGCTCTGCTTAAAAGCGGGGTTTTAATAGGGCTGGCCAGGGGAGGGCGGAAGATCGGCTTTGACAAAGGCATGGAACACCAGGAACACAGTTATATATTCTTAAATGAACGTATTAAGCCTGTTGACATGGAGGTTCACGCTCTGATCAGGGGGATGATGCTTTTAGAATCAATAGGGATTCATTCTCGTGAAGCTGTATTTAATGTTCCGGTTTCAGACCAGGATCACAATGCTGCAGATGATCTGCTGATGCAACATGGCATAAAAACGCCGAAACTCCTTGTTGCAATAAATCCAATGGCAAAATGGGAAACAAAGCTCTGGGATAATCTGAAATTTTCAAACCTTGCAGACAGGCTGATCAAGCAGGCAAATGCTGATGTAATTTTTACAGGAAGCATGGAAGATAGCGACGCGATCGAAGATATTATTTCAAACATGAAAGTCATGGCCGCCAATCTTGCCGGCAGAACAGACCTGAAAACACTGGCTGCTCTTTATGAAAAAGCATCTATTATTATTTCGACCGACACAGGGCCCATGCATCTGGCCGCAGCTATCGGAACCCCTGTTGTGGCCCTTTTCGGACCTACAGCGCCGCGTAGAACCGGTCCGTTTGGGCCTGCCCATACAATTATCAGGGCAGATCTGGAATGCAGCCCCTGTTTTAAAAGGCAGTGCAAAACAATTGACTGCATGAAACAGATCACTGTAGATCAGGTTTTTGACGCGGTAATGTCTGCAATTCTTTTACCTAAAGAGAATAAAAGTAATTTATAAAACCACGAAGCTCACGAAGGAATAAATAAAAAAAATATCACAAGAGCACAAAAAATAAGAATATTTGATTCCCGGGCATTGTTTCGTGTTTTCGTACTTTCGTGTTTTCGTGATTAATTTAAAACTGAGAATTTAAAATTCAAAATTGTTTACTTGGGATCTCGCATGGATGTTTGTATTATAATTGTTAACTGGAATACTAAAAAACTTTTATTAGACTGTATTCGCTCAATCCATGAGACTGTAAAAAATATATCATTTGAAATATGGCTGGTGGACAACGCATCAACAGATGGCAGCTTGGAGGCTGTTAAACAAAATTATCCTGATGTAAATATTATCCGGAATAAGAAAAACTTAGGTTTTGCCGCTGCCAACAACATGGCACTGGAAA
>DATKWZ010000024.1 GCA_035529315.1 Anaerolineae bacterium | reverse complement strand
CTTTTACTAATTTTTGAAAATTGTATTAAGTGTTAACTGTATGATTAAACAGGTGGAAACAGACCCGGATAAAAAATTAGCTACAGTTTCTTCAAAGCCCGGTGTTTATATAATGAAGGACGCCCGTGGAAAGGTTGTTTACGTGGGCAAGGCCGGAAACCTTCACAAGCGTATTTCTTCATATTTTATGCGGCCGGCTCAGCAGGACAATAAAACAAGGGTGCTGGTTGATAAAATCTCAACCTTTGAGACAATAATAACCAAGACCGAAAAAGAGGCGCTGATCCTTGAATCAACCCTGATCAAGCAATATAAGCCAAGGTATAATGTTATCTTAAAGGATGACAAGCAATATCCATGTCTGCGCCTGGAAATTGATCAACCATATCCCAGCCTTTCCATAGTCCGGAAAATTAAAAAAAACGGGTCCATCTATTTCGGCCCGTTTACCTCTTCCAATGCTGTGCGTCAAACCCTTAATATAATCAATAAGACCTTCAAACTTCGCAAATGTAAAACAAAGGTGTTTAAAAACAGACCGCGCCCGTGTCTTAACTTCCAGATAAAGGCATGCCTTGCCCCATGCTGCCTGGATGTTGATGAAAACACCTACAACGAGATAGTTAAAGAGGTAACGCAGTTTTTAAAAGGAAAAACACCTGTTCTGATAAACAGGATAAAAAAGGAGATGTCAATCGCTGCCGAGGCGCTGGAGTTTGAACGCGCGGCAGCCCTCAGGGACAAGATCTCGGCTCTTGAAAAAACCCTTGAAAAGCAGGTTGTGGTTGCAACCGATTTTATAGACAGAGATATACTTGGTGTTGCCGGGACAGATGAATTTTCCATAATCACCCTGCTTTTTATTCGTGGAGGCTGTCTTGTGGGAATGCGGCATTTCAGTTTTTCTGAAATCATGTCAACCAATGCGGAACTGATCAGATCCTTTATAACGCAGTATTATGAAAAAACCCCTTTTATCCCCAGGGAAATCCTTGTGCCCATATCCATGGAAGATACCTCTCTGCTTGAAGATTGGCTGCGCTCAATTAAAGGTAAAAAGGTAAGCATCATACATCCAAAACAGGGAGAAAAGGTCAGTCTGCTAAACATGGCTTCCTTGAATGCGGAAAACAGGCTCAAGGAACAGGCAGCCTCCCTTGCCGATGAGATCGATCTGCTTGCCGGGCTTCAGAGGCGGCTGAAGATGGATAAGGTCCCGCAGCGCATTGAGTGCTTTGACAACTCGAATATATCCGGCAAAGAACCTGTGGCAGGCATGGTTGTATTTGAACAGGCAAAGCCGAAAAAATCATCATACAGAAAATATACAATCCAGGGGGTTTCAAAACCGGATGATTATGCCTGCATGTATGAGGTGTTGAAAAGGCGTTATGCCAAGGCAGAGGAATCCATGCCTTATCCCGATGTTTTGCTTGTTGACGGCGGCAAGGGCCAATTGAGCATTGCCGCAACAGTAATCAAGGAGCTGAAGCTTGAAGGGAAATTTTCAATAATAGGAATAGCCAAAAAGGATAAAAAAAGGGGGGAAATCGCAGACAAGATATATTTACAGGGCAGGGTTAACCCGGTTAATTTCGGCAGGGAAGGGGACCTTCTTCTTTTTCTGCAAAGAATCAGGGATGAAGCTCACCGTTTTGCCATTTCTTTTCATCGTAAGCGTAGAGGTAAAGCCTCTCTTCATTCCGCCCTTGATGCCATCCCCTCGGTTGGGGAAAAAAGAAAAGAAATTCTGCTTAAGCATTTTAAAAGCATTAAAAAAATCCAGGCAGCAACGCTTGAAGAACTCAGCGCTGTGCTTGGAATAAGTCATGCCGTCGCAATGGCTGTAAAATCGGCTCTTTAATAATTTTACTATTGTCTCACGCAAAGGCGCAGAGAAAAAACGGTTTTTTCTCTGCGTTCTTCGTAGCCTCCGTGGTGAGACAATTTTTTTGTCATTCCGGCGAAAGCCGGAATCCAGTAGTTTTTATTAGCGCCTTTGCGTGAGAAATTTTTCCATGAAGCGCACGAAGATCATTAAGATTAGTTTTTTATTCTTCGTGATCTTCGTGGTAGAATAATAATTTTTTTATATAAATTCTCTGTGATCTCTGTGTGCTCTGTGGTGAAAATGTCCGATCAGGCTATTTCTTTAAGTAAAGCTTTAAGTTCTGCGACGGCATCCGCTGATTTCTGAAGAGCTGTGTTTTCATCATCGGTTAATTTAATTTGTATAATCTCCTCTATACCGTTTGCGCCAAGTTTAACCGGCACGCCGATAAAAAGATCCCTTATCCCATACTCACCATCAAGATATGCCGCGCATGGAAGAATCTTTTTCTTGTCCTTTAAAATCGATTCAGCCATTTCCACTGCCGCGGATGCAGGAGCATAATAAGCGCTTCCTGTTTTAAGAAGTCCTACTATCTCTGCGCCACCCTTTCTTGTCCTGTCAATCAGGGCGTCAATCTTTTCCCTGGAAAGCAGCTCCGTAATAGGTATGCCTGCCACAGTGGAATACCTTGGAAGCGGAACCATGGTATCGCCATGCCCGCCAAGGACAAACGCATGGGTATTTTCAACCGAAACATCAAGCTCCATTGCGATAAAGGCCCTGAACCTGGCGGAATCAAGGACGCCGGCCATGCCCATTACTCTGTTTCTTGGAAAACCGCTTGCCTCATACGCAACCTGGCACATGGCATCAAGAGGATTGCTTACAACAATAAGAACAGCATCCGGAGAAAACTTTGCCGCCTGCTGCGTAACGGTTTTCACAATTCCCGCGTTGATGCCTATAAGGTCGTCCCTGCTCATACCCGGCTTTCTTGGTATGCCGGCTGTAATAATAATGATATCGGATCCTGCGGAAGCCTCATAACTGTTTGAGCCTGAAAGATGAGCGTCATGCTTTTCAATAGGCGCGGCCTCGGTAAGATCCAGAGCCTTTCCCTGGGGCACCCCCTCAACAACATCTATAAGCGCCACATCGCATAACTCTTTTTCAGCAAGTCTCTGGGCAATAGTAGCTCCTACATTTCCAGCGCCGATTACAGATACTTTTTTGTCCATAATATTCTCCTTCCGTTTCTTACGAATTCATCAAAATCATTTATCAATATTTAATTCACACGGTCAAGGCATTTATGGGAGAGACTTTTGAAAAATGCTCAATTTTGTTCAAGTTCAAGGAAGGCGAAAATTTTAAATGCAGGAATACATTGAGTATTTCGAGGCTTAAAATTTGAGTCTGACGCCGACACGAAGTGAAGCATCAGCGCTAATTGGGCAAAAGGGGGCGTTTTGCAAAGGTCTCTAGGAGAGGGTATCTGATTCTCAGCTTACAGGGTTTTCTTGTGATTATTAGATTATTGCTTTTTCATTCATCACTATGCTATTTTAATATAAAAGGAGTTATAAAAAAATGAGAGAAAAATATTTTGCTAATTGTTTAACCTGCGGTAAAAAACTGATTCTGAAAAAAACGTGACAACGTGTTTACTTAACCTGCAAGTCTTGCGGGGCCGAATATCCAGTAGAAAAATTTGCTGATTTGATGGATGATTCTTTTGAAGAACAGGTTGCGAACACACGTTGTGACAGGTTATAAATCAAACCATTCTCAAAAGGGTAATATCCCGCCCGCATCTGCCCGATCACAGACTGGAAACAGTGAGCCCCAAAGACACCGCGCCCTTGATGACGCAAAACTTGCAGCCATGATATGGCTTGAGATGGGGAAGATATAAATGAAAAGATCGCTTTCATTAGTGCTTATAAGTATTGTTTTTGCAGTATCATTCATAGGCTGCGCCCATACTCAAACAGCAACCCATATCCCCCCGAAACACCTGGCCGCCAGAATGATTAAAATAGTCGAAGAAGTGTCCGGCTGCATACAGCCAAAAACCAAGCTGGAATATTATATATCAAACCACAGCGAGCCTAACGCCTGGGTAACAGACGATAATCTTTACTTTACCGAAGGCATTTTTGTTTTTGATGATAATGTTCTTAAATTTGTTATGTCTCATGAGATCGCCCATAATAAGCTCGGCCATCTCGCAAAAGCAAAAACCGTAAGCTATATTACCACAGGCGTTATGTTGGCGGTTGACATTATTCTTCCCGGCGCCGGGCTTCTAAACTATTTGGCCAACCCTGCTGTTGTAAATAATTTTAACAAAATACAGGAATCTGAAGCTGACACAGAGGCATCTAAAGCTTGTTTATGCCTTGGCATTTCAATTTCCGATCAAATAGAAATATTAAAAAAACTAAAGCTTGCCATAGCTGATAGCGGCAAGTTTTGGGACAAACATCCTTCCTGGGATGAGCGTATTGAGAATATCAAAAAAACAAATATTACTGGAAGGTAGCCGGGAAATGAAAAACGTATCGCATTACGGTTATATCTATTTATTATAGTATAGCAGTCCTATTCGCGGAGACCGCAAAATGCTGTCAGATAACTGTCTAAACTCAACAAATCGGTATGTATTGCTGGATGTGGAAACAATCGATTTTTCGCCAAAAAGCGGGGACAGGGTGATAGAAAACGGCTGGAGAGCCAAAACTTGCGTGGAACAACTTATCGAGGAGGCGATGCAGCAATGAGCAGAAAAAAAACAGCCAAGGAAAATCAAACCCTGCCAGCCAAGAGCGAATTTTTACTCTACCAAACTGAGGATGGGCAGACGCGCATAGAAGTTCGCTTGGAAAACGAAACCGTTTGGTTGAACCAGTTGACCATGGCAGAGCTTTTTCAGATATCTAAGCAAAATATTAGCCTGCATCTTAAAAATATCTTTAATGAAGACGAGTTGACGGAAAAACGAGTTGTCAAGGAATACTTGACAACTGCCGCTGACGGCAAGGGCTACCGCACCAAATTTTACAACCTCGAAGCCATCATCGCCGTGGGATACCGCGTGCGGTCCCGCCGGGGTACCCAGTTCCGCCGGTGGGCCACGGAGCACTTGAACGAATACCTGGTCAAGGGCTTTACAATGGATGATGAACGCCTGAAGGCAGTCGTCAACATCGGTTCCGACTATTTTGACGAGATGCTGGAACGGATTCGGGACATCCGGGCCAGTGAAAAACGCTTTTACCAGAAAATTCGGGATATCTATAAACTGGCGGCGGATTACGACCCAAAGGCCGAGGAAACCCTGGAGTTTTTCAGCATTGTTCAAAACAAGCTGCATTTCGCCATCTCCGGCAAAACGGCTGCCGAGCTGATCACCGAAAGGGCCGACGTCTCTATGCCCAACATGGGGCTGACCTCATGGAAAGGGGCCAAGGTGCGCAAGGGGGATGTCACCATTGCTAAAAATTACCTGAACGTCGATGAAATCGAGGGGCTCAACAGGATTGTTACCATGTACCTGGACTATGCCGAAGAACAGGCCAGACGCCACCGCCAGATCTTCATGCGGGACTGGCGTAAAAAACTGGATGCGTTTTTGCAGTTCAACGAGCGGGACATCCTGACCAATGCCGGAAAGGTCAGCAAGGCGGTGGCTGACCAACTGGCCATTGAACAATATGAAATCTTTCACCACCATAGGCTGGCCGAGGAAGCGCAACAGGAATCGCTCGCTGATGATGCCAAACTGAAACGCTGCCTGGAGAAGAAAAAATGAATCGTTATGTAGCGCTGGATGTGGAAACAACCGGTTTTTCGCCCAAAAGCGGAGACAGGGTAATAGAGATCGGCGCTGTTGCTATCGAGAATCAGAGCATTATTGCTGAATTCAGCAGCCTTATCGATGTTGATAAAATGATCCCCTGGCAGGTTCAGCGGGTGCACGGCATAACCAATGAAATGCTTGAAGGCGAACCAAAGCCGGACGAGGTCCTTCCGGAATTTTACAAATTCATTGCCGGAAGCATCCTGGTGGCCCACAATGCAAGCTTTGATGTTGGTTTTCTCAGAAATGAATTTGCTTTATTAGGCATGAGTCTGAACAATCAATCCCTGTGCACACTAAAAATAAGCAGAAAGCTATATCCGCATTTGCCCAATCATAAACTGGAAACAGTAAGCCGATACCTGCTTGGAAAATCAGCAAATCAGATGCAAAAACACCGAGCCCTTGATGACGCAAAACTTGCGGCCATGATATGGCTTGAGATGGAGAAGATATGAGTGGTTCAGAAGATATTATTTGTCGATATTATAGGCCAAAAACTGCAAAACTAAAGGGCGTACCCGAGTTACAATTTAACCCCTCATTTGAGCAGGGTGAATCAACGCACATATTTTTACTATCTCAGGATTGACCGGATTATATGGAAGATTTATGATAATAATAGTCTGGATTACCGTAAAGGAGCTATTTTGAACCTGAAAGAACTAAAGCAGCTTATAAAAAAGGGTGAATCAGATCGGCTTGAATTTAAGAAGTCGAGCGGGCAGAGAACGGTTGCTGCAAAGACTGTCTGTGCTATGCTGAACAGTATAGGTGGTTTTGTAATATTCGGTGCGACAGACAAAGGGGAAATAACCGGTCAGAAAGTCTCTGCAAAAACAATAGAAGATATATCAAATGAAATCCGTAAAATTGAGCCACCTGTTTTTCCTGATATCGAAACCGTCGATTTAAAATCAGGAAACGCTGTAATAATTATAAGTATTCCAGGAAGCACAGGACTTTATAGATATGCAGGACGGCCATACCTTCGGAATGGTCCCACAACCATACAGATGCCTGGGGATGAATATAACCGTCGATTAATTGAAAAATTCCATGCAACAACCCGGTGGGAAAACGAATCTGTGCCGGAGGGCGTTTCCATCAAGGATCTGGATGCCGACGAGATTCAAATTACTCTGGACAATGCTATTCGGCTGGGACGACTCGAAGCCACTAACCGGCGAGACACCAGATCCATTCTCCTTGGTTTGGAACTGATTCACGAAGGCAACCTCCTGAACGCCGCCGTGGCGCTCTATGGTAAGAGTGACCAACTCAAGATACTCTATCCGCAAATGGGTATCCGTCTGGCTCGCTTCAGGGGAAAAAACCGCTTAACTGACTTTGCCGACAACCGTCAGTACTGGGGGCATGCTTTCTCGCTTTTGCGCCGGGCCGAATCGTTCCTGTTGGACCATGTTCCCATTGCTGGACGTGTCGTGTCGGGAAAGATGGTTCGTGAAGATCAGCCATGGTACCCACCACGCGCCACGCGCGAAGCCTTGGCAAACGCTTTATGCCACAGGGACTACACTATACCCGGTGGCGCCGTTGCCGTTGCCATGTATGATGATCACATGGAAATCACCAACCCTGGTGATCTCCATTTCGGCATAACGCCTGAGAAGCTGGCAAGTCCCCACGAATCAAGGCCATGGAATCCGATTATTGCCAATGTGTTTTACCGGGCAGGCATTATCGAGCGATGGGGTATGGGCACGCTGAACATTATTGACTGGTGTAAGGAAAACGGCAACCCCGAACCCTCTTGGCAGGAGCAGGCCGGTTCTGTGTATGTGAAGTTCCTGCCCGCCGTTTTGCCCGATACTCCTGAAGACGCAGTGGATGTCGGGACCAAGTTGGCACTAAGTCGGCACCAAGTTAATATTTTACATGACTGCTATAAATCCAGTAAGTTAGTGGATCTTATGGCCGTCACCGGTCGTTCTGACCGCACCAAGTTCCGGCACCAAGTTTTGAACCCACTTTTAGACGCCGGGCTTGTTGAAATGACAATTCCGGATAAACCGAAAAGCAGCAAACAAAAATATCGTCTTACAGATAAGGGCAAAAAATGGGTTGAACAGAACCAGGCGGGGAAATGAATATGCTTGATTATGAATTTGTTAAATGACCGAACTACCGAAACGTGAATTGCTGGAGCAGAAGCTTCACAAAGCGGTTGAACTGGCGCGGAAACGGCTGGAGGCGGGTGTGTAAATAATGAAGCTATCCGCATCTGCCCAATCATAAACTTGAAACAGTAAGCCGGTATCTGCTTGGAAAATCATGCAAACAGATGCGAAGACACCGAGCGCTTGATGACGCAAAACTTGCTGGTATGATATGGCTTGAGATGGAAAAAATGTGAACAGCGCAAAAGAGATCATTTACAAAAGGATTTGCATTCAAACAAACGATAACATATAGTCAAATCGTAATCTTTAGACTTTCAAACAATCCATTGATAACGAAACTAGGTACTAAGTAATGATACAGAACCCTGAACAACTGAAAGAACTGGAAGACAGAGTTATTCGAGATGAAGGCAAGCTGAGTTTTCCCTATGCCATACGTCTTTTTACATATATGTGGGATGAGGGCGTGAGTCTCGGCATTTTCCCTCCCAAAGAGCCATTAGAAGGAATAGGTGTGGATATAAGGATTGCGAAGGTGTTGAATTCATGTTCGAGAAAATCCTTTCCAGTATAGGCGCATCTCTCAAAAAACGTAATATTCCCTACATGATTATCGGGGGACAGGCCGTATTGCTTTACGGAGAACCCCGCCTTACCAGAGATATTGATATTACCCTTGGTGTGAATGTCGATCGTCTTGATGAGCTTCTTGCCGTTGTTCAAGAACTCACCCTTAAACCTCTTCCCGAAGATTTGAAATCATTTGTCGGGCAAACCATGGTTCTGCCGGCCCTGGACGAAACTACGGGCATAAGGGTAGATTTCATTTTCTCATTTACCCCCTATGAAACAGAAGCCATAAAAAGAGCAAAAAAGATAAAGATAATGGACAGAGATGTCAATTTTGCCTCTCCTGAAGATCTAATAATCCATAAAATCTTTGCCGGCAGACCACGAGATATCGAGGATGTGAGAACCGTTCTCCTGAAAAATCCCGATATTGATGTTCAGTATATACGAAAATGGCTTAAGGAGTTTGATCTGTTTTCTGAGAAAAAAGAATTTCTCAAAACCTTTGAGGAAGTAAAAAGATAGCAGAAAGCTGTATCCGCATCTGCCCAATCATAAACCCATTTTCTTTTCCTGCACACTTCTCGACTCGCCCCCAGAACTATTTCGTGCTATATATCTGTTAGAATAAAAATTATATTGACAAAAACAAGACCAAAAAGTAATATTAAAAATATGAAAGTCAATCTTGGTTTCATCGGAAAAAATATCCGTAAACTTAGACGGCAGCGTGGTTGGACAATGGCTGAACTGGCCGCAAAAGTCGGGATGAGCGAAGTGCCTTTAGGAAGGATTGAGCGTGGTGTAAACGCTCCTTCCGCTTCTGTAATTTACAGGCTGTCAAAAGAGCTGGGCGTTTCTGCGGATATGCTTTTTGCCGAGGATAATCAAAACATCAGATCTCTTCAGTATGGAAAAGCGCGCGATCCTTTTCCGGCAACAACCAGCGGAAAAAATGAGGACCTGCCTTCCAGGATCAAAACAATGTCGCGCGATATAATTGAAGCGTTCTGTGCTCTTGAAGATATTTGCAGGGCGCAAAAAAGGGCAAATATTCCGCTTGTTATTCCTTTTGATCCCACAACCAGAGGAATGGAAATGCTTTCGGAAAAGGTTCGCCGTTTTGCCGGAATCGAGCATGGCATAGTCTTTGACTATTTTGAGCTGTTTGAAACCCTTGGCTTTCGTGTAATCGTAGTTCCTTTGCCTAAAGATGTACACGGCTTTTCATATTATGACACTTTAAATCAGAATGCTTTCTTTTTTTTGGCAGCAAGGCAGAATCCTGAAAGACAGCTTTTTTGCCTGGCCTGTGAATTGGGAAAGGTCTTAATTCTGACTTACTCTATACAGCAGGGCGTGGAACTGTTTGAACCTGATGGCGATCCTGATCCTTCAGGTAAAAAACCGTTTACAGCTCATCGTGCTGCAAGACGTTTTGCCGCTACCTTTCTGATGCCCGCAAAAGCTGTGACTGATACCGTTAACCAATTAGGTATTCAAAGAAATCGCTGGTCTTATGAACTTTTGCTTCGCATCAAGCATCGTTTTGGTGTTTCAGCAGAGGCTTTTTTATATCGTTTAGATGAACTTGACTTAATCGACCCCTCTCTGGTCCAGCCGCTTAAAGACACTATTCACAAGCACTACGGCAAAACCGGCTTCGGCGAACCCGACCTTTCCAGAAGGCTTTTAACCCCCAACGGCCGTCTGTGGGACCTGGTATTAACAGGAAAAGAATTGGAAGAAGGACGTAAGGAAGTGCTTGAAATTGAGAAAGTCTTGAAAAAGTGGAAGGTGGTTGGGGAATGAAAACTCTTCCGGCCATCAAAGTATTTGCTGATGAAATTAATGCGGAATTATGAATCGCGAAAGAGATAAAAAGCACAAAACAGAACACCGAAGGGTGCGTAATGTAAAACAAAAAGAGGGGATTGTTATGCCTGTTCCGATTTCTAAAACTGATCTTCCCCATGGCTACGCAAATTTGCTGGCTTCCCTTAAAAAACGTATTCAACAGGAACGCATCAAGGCTGTGTTATCAGCCAATAAAGCTTTAGTAATGATGTATTGGGATATTGGAAACTCTATTATTCAAAAACAGAATAATGAAGGATGGGGATCCAAAATTATAGATCGGCTATCTCACGATTTAAAAGATGCTTTTCCTGAAATGCGCGGATTTTCTCCACGCAACCTGAAATATATGCGCAAATTTGCTAAATCATGGAGGGATCGTCAATTAGTGCAACGCACCGTTGCACTAATTCCATGGCGCAGCAACCTGGCTAAATATGCCCTTGCCGGATACACCAAACCGATTGGTGTTGCCGAGTGGGAAAGACA
>DATKWZ010000023.1 GCA_035529315.1 Anaerolineae bacterium | reverse complement strand
GAGATAATATCAGCGAGTAAAAACTCGGGCCTGCGCTTTTTAACTTTATCCTTTTCAAGCTGCTCAAAGGCCCTCCATACAAACTCAGTAGATAAGTTGTATGGTGGTTTTTTCATTACATTGGCCAGTTTCTTTATCATCTCATAAGTCAGGTGCCTTTTGTCATAGGGTTGATTATAAATAATCTGCAAGGCCAGAATCTCATCTTTATTGGCTTTCATAAACTCCTTGAAGGACTGCACTACCTTCTCTGCCTGGCCTGGATCAAATTTAGCAGTAATGATGGCATCCTGGCTTACTATATCAATGATCTGATACTGCTGTTTTCTAATCTCAATCAGGGTTTTCCTGAAATCAGGATCATCAAATACCAGGCAAGCTTCGGTTGTTAACACTTCGATGGCTTTTTCAATCTGATTATCCGAAAGTGTTTCCACATCAAACATTTCCCTTGCCTTTTCTACCTGTTTATCCGGATCCACAGAATCCAGCAGCTCGTTTATGATTTCTCTTAATACTTTTCCATGAGCTACCTCCTTAAGTTCATTGTGCTGTTCCTCTTCTAATCGAACATTTAGTTTTGCCAGTCGTCCGGCCATCGTCATCAATGTATCCTCGTCCCTCTCCCCTATTGCGATGGACTGCACAAGTTTATCAAAGGGAACAGATTTTTTCCGTTCAAGGGGTCTGGAGTCGGTCTTGTCGCTCTCTGTAACTCCAACAGCGTCTACAATTATAAAATGAGTCTTGTGCTCTTCATCGGGGGTTACAGCTTTAAGATCTGTTGAAGAGATCACACGAGTGCCTCGTCCTTTCATCTGCTCATAATAAACCCGAGACTTTACATCCCGCATGAATAGGAGGCATTCCAGGGGGCGGATATCCGTTCCAGTGGAGATCATGTCAACCGTCACTGCGATGCGGGGATTATAGGAATTGCGAAAACTGGCGATGAGATTCTCCGGCTTGTCCCCAGTCGTACGATAAGTGATCTTTTTACAGAATTTATTCCCTTTACCAAACTCCTCCCGAATAATTTGCACAATGTCTTCGGCATGAGAATCATCTTTTGAAAAAACCAGAGTCTTTGGGATTTCTGTGCGCCCGGGGAAAATCTCGGTAAATAACTTTTCCTTGAAAGTGCGGATCACTGTGCGGATCTGGTCGACAGCCACCACTGCTCTATCAAGAGCTTTTTCGTCATATTCAAGGTCTTCATCAAGCTGTTCCCAGCGGATCTTACGGGTTTGGCGGTCGCGTTTGTCAATATGATAGCCTACTTCAACTTTACTTCCTTTTTCCGTAATTCTGGTACGGATACGATATACCTCATAGCCGACATTGACTCTATCCGCAACAGCTCTTTCATGATTGTATTCCATAACAAGGTTCTGGTTGAAAAATCCAAAGGTCTGTTTGGAAGGAGTTGCAGTCAGACCTATTATGAAAGCATCAAAATACTCCAAAACCTGGCGCCACTGTTTATAAATGGAACGATGGCACTCATCAGTAATTATAAAGTCAAATGTTTCAATGGGTATATTTGGATTGTAGGTTACTTCTTTAATCTGACCCGTAGTCAAATCCGCAAGGGATATTTCATCCTGTTCTGTATCGAATTCTTTGCCTTTAAGCATCGAATACAATCTCTGTATGGTTGTGATACATACTTTACTAACAGGATCAATGGTAGGGCTTGATAGAAGCTGCACATTATAGAGTTCGATGAACTTTCTGTGATCATCAGGCGTGGTGTACTGGGCGAATTCTCCCCTGGTTTGTCTTCCAAGGGTACGGCGATCGACCAGGAACAGGATACGTTTGGCTTTGGCAAATTTAATGAGGCGATAAACAAAACTAACGGCTGTGTATGTCTTGCCGCTGCCACTGGCCATTTGGATCAATGCCCTGGGTTTGGCTTCTTTTAATGAAATATCAAGATTTGTAATGGCTTCTATTTGACAGTCACGAAGGCCGGCTGTTATGAGTGGCGGAAGCTGCTTGAGGCGCGCTCTTAATGTTGCATCTTGTTTAGCCCATTTGAAAAGTGTTTCTGGTTTATGAAAAGCAAAAGTCCGGCGGGAGAGAGGATTTGGATCTTTATCATTTCTGAAATATGTCTCAACGCCGGTGCTTTCATAAGCAAAGGGTAAAGGTGATGATATATGGGGAATGTTTTTTGGAAAGTTTCGTATATATTTTGAAGTTTGCTCCGCGACTCCGCTTAATGTGCTGCCAGCAGGTTTGGCTTCTATTACTCCGATCGCTTTTCTATTTGCAAATAAAGCATAATCAACAGGACCAGCTTTTGTCGGAAATTCCCGGACAGCGATTCCTGACCCTGCACCTAAATTTAAATTTGATCGGTCTTGTATAATCCAGTTCGCCTTTTTGAGTTGTTTATCAATATCTTTTCTGGCTCGTTCTTCTGGTTTCATTTAATTTTTATTTCCGATTCCCAAGAGCATTAGATTATATAAATTATTAGCTTTTGGCAAGGGATTCTATAGCGAAAAATCATGTTATAAAAACACCTTCAATCTTTCTAGGACCAGCAAGAATTCTTTTATTTACATAAAAATAACGTTTCTGTTCTTTATTTAAGTTTACATCCACATACCATTTCACCAATTGTATTTTACCCTGAGAGATTTCTATTCCTGTAATGCAGCGGGGATGCACACAGCTTCCATCATTAAAGTAAGGAGGTTCTCCCTTATTAGGAAAAACTGGTTTGTGTGTATGACCTATTATAACAGGTATTTTTTTCTTATCTATCCAATATTTAAACCTCTTATCTGTTTTCTGCATCGAATGGAAATTTCTCGCTGGACTTGTAGGATCAGGTATTCCTAGTATAGACTGAAAATATTTCCAGTAGTTTCTAACAAAAATTCTTCCAAAAAACCAACATTCATCGTTTAGACAATCACCCTGATGTCCATGGATCACTAGGATCTTATTTTTGCCATTTTTATACTGGAGAACGAGTGATTCGTGTACTTTTAAATTTTTAAAGATAGGCTTTTTTTTCCTTGTTTTATCATCAATTATGTTTGAAAATTCTTTTTTTACTTTTTTTTGATTTTTCCACCTTCGGTTATGATTTCCCCATATATAATACAGCCGATTGTTTATGTGGAACTCATCAAAAAGCTCAAAAATCGTCCGGTAATTCTCTTTTATTCTATTAAAGTCTTTATTTTCCCATAACTCATCGCCGTCACCTAGTTCAATGTATGTATATCCTTTGTTATAATAGTGAGTAAGAGCAGTTATGAAAATCAGTTGGTTATGAGCAAAATCATCGGCATGGTCTCCGTAGCCACGGTGACAGTCGCTGAAAAAAATAATTTTAGAGGTGTCATCTATATGGATTACTTTGGATTTATCTACTAATTTCTGTAATTTTTTAAGGAATTTTTTTCTCAATTTCTATACATTCTAATTAAACAAATGATTGTTTATATTTATCTTGATGAGATCGAATTAAAAAGCCTGGTGACCTCTCCTCTATTAATAAATTGGGATAATATTTTATAATTGTTTTTTACAAATTGAATTCTTCCTGCAATGATTGCAGGATGAATCTTAAGTTGTTCTGATAAAAAAAGCACTTCCTTTGCCAGATTTTTTGAATCCAGGTTAACTTTCTTCCAATATTCTTCTGGGATTAGTGCATTTTGGGCAATTCTATCAGCTTCCTTTTCCTTCGAATCTTTCTTTACAATACTTAACTTATGAGGCCCTAGCTCGTCTATTATAATATTTGTTTCATCCACATGAAGATGCTTGGTAAGATGTGCTAATTCGTGAAGAAGACAAAACCAAAAATTATCTATCCGGTCATATCTTAAGGTTAGTGCTATTACTGGTTTCTTTTTATCTAAAATCATCGCAGCTCCATCAAGAAAAGTTTTTCTCAAATGAGGGACAATAAAATATTGTATACCGTGTTTCTCAAGATATTCCTTTGCTAGCAGAGGACCATTTTTAAAATAACTGAGTTTTGATAAATCTGATAAATTAATGGATCCATGTTTATATTTTTTTTCTAAAGGATGTTTCTCAGACAACTCCATAATCCTAAGACACCAAGCCATAAGTGCGTATCTATCAGTTCTATATTTTTTTATCGGACTTTTACTAGTGCGAAATAATAATTTTGAAAAACTATTCATACCTCCGGCTTCCTGAATATATCCTCGCATAATTTCCTCTTCATTTCCTTTTATGATTTTTTTAGAAGAAATCCAGCCCAAATTAACCATTTCGTGTATAGGAAAACAGGACCAGTCTATCCCTGGAATTTCTTTAGGAAAATCATGGCCTTGTTCTTGTAACAAGATTTCGGCTGGGATTCCAAATCCTTTATGAAGCGCTCTCATCATAGATAAAGAAAGAGGCCTTTTTTTATTGATAACTTCAGACACTTTACTTTTGCTGCCTATAAGGGGAACAAGATCCTTTTGATTTAATCCCAATTGTTCCATTCTAAATCTGATTGCATCGATAGGATCAGGTATCTCTTTATATTTTTTTGATTTGAAGGGATTAAATTTGATTCTTTTTTTAATTCAGATCTATTCTACAAGCCTTTGCTTATATCTACAAGCCTTTGCTCATAGCATCAAGG
>DATKWZ010000022.1 GCA_035529315.1 Anaerolineae bacterium | reverse complement strand
GCCGTCTAATGCGTCAAACCTCATGGTAACAGACAGGATGTCTGAAACTATTAAGTCTGTCTGGAGCCTCAAACGCATGTCCATGAAGGCATTTGATTCTGATTTGTCGGTCAAATCCCATGCCGATACATAACTTCCTCTTACCCTGTAGGCGCCGCTGAAATTGGCGTCAACAGCCATAACCGGAGCTGCCATAGCAAATGCGAGGCAGATGGCCAGAGCTGCAATTGTAAATTTTTTCATCTGTTTTTCTCCTTAAAATTAAATTAAAAAAAATTCCTGATAATTTTTAATTCGTTTAAACAATATTCTATCTCAATAATATTTTATCTCAATAATATTCTATTGGGTTGTCAACCCGCGGCTTAAACCGACACGCATCACCCCCTTTGTTAATTTTGAATTTTAAGTTTTGAATTTTAAATTAAAAGATTAATCCTCTAATCCTTAACCCCTAATCCTTTTAATTTTATTAGAGATCAAGCTGATTTTAGCTTAATTATATGTATCATCCTGTATTGTCAAGGATAAAATAGGTGTTAGGTGTCAGGTGTCAGGTGTTAGGCGCTAACCAACTGATATTCTTCGTGATAAATTTTGAACCGCGGAACAAAGGAACCGCAGAATGTCGAAGTAAAAAACTTCATAATTCGAAATTCCTTGTTCGACATTCGATATTCAACCCTCTTTAATCCTTTAATTCCTGCGTCCTCTCGGGGTTCCGCGAGAAATTGATTTATAAAGTATCAAGCCATCTATAAATTTGAAGTCACTGATATTATATGTAAAAAGCTCTATATTTCCAGCCATGGCCGTTGCTCCAATCAAAGCATCCGGAGGCTCTAATCCGTGACTTTTGGAATATTTCTCTATAAGTCCTACCGCCTTGTTTGAAATTTCTGTATCTATATGGATAATTTTGAAAGTGTTTAAAGCTTTCTTTATTAGGTTAAGTTCTCTTTTATTTAAAGCACCATAAAATAACTCCATCAAAGATACTGATGATACAGCTATATTGTCTATTCCTATTTCCACGATTTCCCTTTTTGCAACTTTGTTCCCCTTCATATACTCAATAATAACATCGGTATCACAAAGGATCATAGCTACTCAACCCCCAATCCTATCTTCTCATACCTTCTTTTCCAAACCTCTCTCCTTAAACTTCCTTTTGATATATTCCGATCTTTCCAGACCCCAAATATATCATCTAAGGCTTTTAATTTTTTCTTTGTTATAATTTTTTCTCTGCTCTTTTCTATTTTGACAAAAGAAAGTTGGCTAAGAACTTCTACAAGACTCTTTGCTCTTTCATTATCTTGAATGTCTAATATTATTCTCACTGTTTTATCCCCTAATCCCTATTTCCTGATCTCTGCCCCCTGATCCCTGATCCCCGACCCCTGACCCCTGACCCCTATCAACGGCGCCAGATCATATTATTCACACTGTTCTGGTTGAATATCCAGAATTAAGGCAATTGACTTTTTTATAAGGTTAATTTCATTATCCGGGATGTTCCCGATCTTTTTCACAAATCTATCATGGCTGATAGCCCTGATCTGGAAACAATCAATTGCTGATCTTTTCTGTAATCCGTTGCTTGAATCAGGTTCCAAAGAAACAAAAAACGGATTTTTATCCCAGTATGGGCTCCAGGCAGTAACAGGCACAACAATGGCAAGCCTGAGATGTTTGTATTGATTCAAAAACATTATCATACGACGCTTTGCCCATCATCTCCATGGCCTCTATTCTTTTCAGTTCTCTGAGTTTTTTACGGTCTTCAGACACTTTGGTGTTGATGGCCTCTCGCATATATTCGCTCAAACTTTTGTAATGCAGAGTTTTGCAGGCCTCTTTGATAAATTCGTAATTTGTTTTATCAATCTGAATTTTGGTTGGAATTAGCATATTATCCCCCACTTTTCATTATTTTACCACAAAGGCCACGGAGACAACAGAGGGGGAAGGTTTTTTAAAATAATTCTCTGTGTGCTCTGTGGTGAAAGATCAAGAGGAATTTTAAACCGCAGAATATCGAAGTAAAAAACTTCATAATTCGAAATTCCTTGTTCTACATTCGATATTCATCTTTTCCCTTATCTTTTTTCATTCAACATTCGATGTTGGACGTTCGATGTTCGATGTTCATCTTTTTCTCTTATCAATCCTCTAATCTTCTAACCCCCTATTCCCCCATCAGCGGCGCCAGATCATAAGTTATGACCGAGCTTTTGGCCTTTTGACCTATTACATCGCGCTGGCTTACAATTGCGGCTACAAGCTCAAGCTTGCCGTCATTGTTGATATCTCCTATCGCATAGTCGCAGATATAACCTGAGACCTGGCGGGTATGCCAGTTTTGGGCAAGCCCCAATCCGTCCCACGAAAGTGATTCAAACCAGGCTCCGCTGTAATGACGGAAATTTTTAAACAGATTGCCGGAGATTGATTTGTTTTTTACTGTAATTATCTCTGTTTTGCCGTCCTTGTTCAGATCAACGATATAAAGCCTGTGCGGCAAATAAACACGGCTTTCAGAATCTCCTTGCTTGTCCTGAAAATCGATGTCAATATAGTTTTCACTGCCTCCAAATTTGTCTTCACTTTTCCATTCCTGCTCTCCGCCTGTAGTATATATCCTAAACCGTTCTTCTTCATCAAACGCAGCCACAACCTCGCCTTTGTCATTTAAAAGATCTCCAATGGTAAAGCCGAAAATATTAATATTTTCCGGAAGGCCCATAGCGACTTTACCCTGCGGCTTATAGCTGCTGCCTGTCCACACAAGCTCATATACGCCGGGCATAAAAAGGTCGGACACGCCCATTTTCTGCCCAATGAGCAAGGGCCCGAGCACAGGACGGGAAATAACCCTGAAATACCAGTTTTCATTATCCGCGACAGTCTTAAAATCGCTGCCGTTCCATTCCAGCACAAAGGATTTAAGCGACTTGCTGCTTTTATCCAGGCATGTGACAAATATTTCAGCCTTTCCGTCCTTATTAATATCAGCAACATCAACAGAAAGATATTTATAATATTCTTCGCCCGCAATCTCCTTTATCTTTACAAAGAGATCATTTTCAGACCTGTAGATATGCACCTCCTGGTTTGCAACCATTACTGTTTCTGTCTTGCCGTCTCCGTCAACATCCCCTAATGCCAGGCCTTTTATCTGCATGCGAAAATTCTTGCTTTTCCAAAATCCCGGGCCGGCATCGCCGCGGCCTGTCATGACAAATGGGGTTTTGCCTCCTTCAACGTCCCCTTCAGATTCAATAAACTCTCCTGAAAGCAGACGCTCAGGATGCATATACTGGGACGGTCCCTGCTCGGGAACTACTTGCTGCGGAAGCTGCCTGACCGCGGTTTTTCTGCCAAAAACCTTTTCATTGATCTCTTCCGCGAACAGATTGATGCGCGGGATTACCTCTTCCATGCCCTGGCTCTGGTTAAAAAAGGAAAGGGAAGGTTTTGTGTTGTCTGCGATATCCACTATTTTTGCATCCAGGCTCACGCTGTTTCCGAATATGGTAAGGCTGCCGAAAAGCACAAAATCGGCCTTCAGCATCACGCCGATTTCGCGCGCGTTTTCCTCATTTAAAGGGGCGGCGATGGTTTTAACGGCCGTGGCTGTTTCCTGCCGGGCGATGATAGAGACCTTGTTTTCCCATGAAAGGCGGGATGACAGCATTGAAAGAATGCCTTCCTGCAGAAAGGCAAGATCCTTTTCAGCATTCATCGTAAACGGAACGATCGCGATCCTGCTTTGTTTTGCAAAGGCAAGAGCAGGTAGATCTATAATGATTATAAAGGCAATGCTAATAAAAGCCAGCCTGATGAGTTTATTAAATAAAGTTTTCAAAAATTCCTCCTTCATGTTTTTTTACCACAGAGACCACGGAGACCACAGAGGGAAAAGGTTAAATAAAAAAAACAAAAAAATGCTTTGTGTTCTCTGTGCTGCCAGTGGTGAATAATTATTAATCATTGATCAATCGGCGTATCCCATCTTTTAGAATTTTAACATTGAAATTGATCAATAAACCTACTTTACAGCCGGATAATTTCAGATATGACAAAAGCTGTGCCGTATGTATTGGAGCTAATTTGTCTATTGCTTTAATTTCAACGATCACCTTATTTTCTACTAACAGGTCAATGCGATAGCCACAATCTAACTTAACATTTCTGTACTTTACAGGCAATTCTTTTTGCCGTTCAACTGAAAGCCCACTTTTGGCAATATCATAGGCTAAACATGCTTCATAGGCTGATTCTAAAAGGCCAGGTCCAAGTTCCCTATGAACCGACATTGCAGAGCCAATTATAGTTTCAGTAATGTCGTTTATTTTTTTCATAAAATTTTATTTTACCACAGAGCACGCAGAGGCCACAGAGAAAAAGATAAATAAAAACAAATAAAATTACTCAGTGTTCTCTGTACTCTCTGTGGTTAATAATAATGCACAAAATTTCGACAACCATTTACCCCAGAGCTTACTAAGGCCATAGAGGAGGGAAGTTTTTTTTAAAAATAATACTCAGTGTTCTCTGTGCTCTCTGTGGTTAATCCTGCAAGCAACTCTTCAACTTATTTCTCAGAATTTCATTTACAATCTTTGGATTTGCCTTTCCTTTTGTTTCCTTCATTACCTGTCCCACGAAAAAGCCTAAAAGATTTGTTTTGCCGTTTTTATAGCCTTCCACCTCTTTGGGGCATGCGGCTAACACCTTTGATATAACCTCCTCTATTGCTGAAACATCTGTAACCTGTACAAGCTGTTTTTCCGTAACTATCTGTTCCGGGGCCTTGCCTGTTTGTGCCATTTCTTCAAATATGGTTTTTGCGATCTTGCCGCTTATGATTCCGTCATCAATAAGCTTGAGGAGCCCGGCAAGGTCGTTGGCAGACACAGGGGATTTTGATATTGTTTTTCCTTCAGCATTCAAAAGAGCCGTGAGCTCCCCCATAATCCAGTTGCAAACCTGTTTTGGATTGGGGAATTGTTTTACACATTCTTCAAAGTATTCCGCAACCTCCCGGCTTGATGTCAATGCTTCGGCGTTATTTGAAGAAAGGGAGAATTCCTTTATAAAGCGATTTGTTTTTTCATTTGGAAGCTCGGGCAGGCTTTTCCTTACCTCATTGATCCATATATCGTCAATTACAATGGGTAAAAGATCAGGGTCTGGAAAATATCTGTAGTCGTGAGCCTCCTCCTTTGATCGCATTGAAGTTGTTCTGTTTTTATCAGGGTCCCACAGCCTTGTTTCCTGTACCACCTGACCGCTTTCAGCAAGAATTTCCCTTTGCCTTATTATCTCGTAATGCAGCGCCTTTTCAACATGCTTAAAGGAGTTTAAATTTTTAAGCTCCGCGCGTGTGCCGAAAGTTTCAGACCCAACCGGCCTGATCGATACATTTGCATCACACCGAAAGCTTCCCTCCTCCATGTTGCCGTCGCATATACCCAGATAACGCACGATCGACCTGAGCTGTCTGAGATAAGCGCCTGCCTCTTCGGGCGATCTGATATCCGGCTCGCTGACTATCTCGATTAAGGGAACCCCTGTCCTGTTGAAATCGACCATGCTAAACGGCCTGTCAGAATCATGGGTCAGCTTGCCTGCATCCTCTTCCATGTGTATCCTGGTGATGCCGATCTCTTTTTTGCGGCCGTTGGTTTCTATTTTCAGGAATCCATGCTCCGCGATCGGAAGTTCATACTGGGAGATCTGGTACCCTTTTGGAAGGTCGGGATAAAAATAGTTTTTGCGGGCAAACCTGCTTTCACGGTTAATTCCGCAGTTTGTAGCCAGGGCCGTGCGCAGACTGTATTCAACCACCTTTTTATTAAGTACCGGAAGCACTCCGGGCATGCCTAAACATACCGGACATGTATGGGTGTTTGGAGGAGCTCCGAAGGATGTTGAGCAGTTGCAGAAAATTTTTGTTTTTGTCTTTAGCTGGGCATGAACCTCAAGCCCGATAACCGGTTCAAATTCCATAATTATATTTTGTTAACCACAGAGATCACAGAGGAAAAAAATTAAAAAAACAATCACGAAAACACGAAAGTACGAAAACACGAAACAGAAAAAGTTTAAATAGTTTTATTTATGGTAATGTTTTGTAACAGCTATTAATTCTACCTTATCTTCAGGCAAGCAGATGAATAGAGCACGATATTTTCTGTCTATTCTAAAAGAATAGATCAGGCGATGTTTTGGTTCAAGCAATTCGGTATTAAGAGATGGATGCGAAGGATCGTTTTCAAAAAGTTTTTTGGCTTTTTCCCACTTTTTAGAAAGTTCGTGCCTCTTTATGTATTCTTTAATATCGTCTCTGAGTTCTGCAATAACAGGCATTTTGACCTATAAATATATTGATGATTTTTTCAGTCCTTCTTCTAAATCCTTCAGGAAATCATCCTTATACAAGTTTGTTGCCGCAAAGTCAGTTAAAATGGAATTAATTTTATCTTTTTTGAAAGGTCTTAATTTAACCGGTTTTGCTTCGAGTCTTACTAACAACTTTTTTCGTTCTTCAGCCGTCAGGTTATCAATAAGCTCAAAAAGTGTATCCATAGGTATCTCTATTTTTTTAGTTATTGTCTCTTTGAGAGTTATTTGTGGCATATATTCCCCTTATGGCAAAAAATAAAAAAACAATCACGAAACAGTCAATAGGTGTTAGGATTATTAAAGTGCCTAAAGTGAGCTAAAGTATATTAAAGTGCCTAAAGTTAATGAGTCGCTGCGCTCCATCTTTTTATATGAAATTGGCTGCGCCAAATTTGATAGAGCCCTTTGGCGGATTAAATTAAAAACGATTTTGCCTTCATTTAAAATTAAAAATTAAAAACTCAAAATTATATTCAACCCTGAACAATTTATATCCTATTGCGGTGCATAGTCAAGCCATTTTGTTTTGACAAAACAGGCCGCATAAGTTTAAAAATTCAAGTTACAAGTGAGCTAAAGTATATTAAAGTGCCTAAAGTTAATGAATTCGTAAAAAATCAAAAAACCATTTTTTACGCAACGTGTTAAGTGTTAGGTGTTAAGTGTTAAGAGCTTGATAAAACAGCGTGTTTCTTTAACCTAACACCTAACACCTAACACCTAACACTTAACACCTGATGAATTCGACTTTTTACGAATTCATCAAAAAGGAATTAAATGAAATTTTTTCTGTGCGTAATCGGAATGGTGATGATAATTGAAGGGCTTCCTTATTTTGCATTTCCTGAAAAGATGAAGTCCTGGGTGCAAAAGGTTCTTGAAATGCCGGACAGCGCCCTCCGAAAATTCGGACTTGTGCTTATGGTTGCAGGGCTGTGGATGATATATTTAGGAAAGGGGTAAAAAATAGTAGGGGTCAGGGATCAGGGGTCAGGGATCGGGGGGGCAGGGATGATAAAAAGCTATCGAGATTTAGAAGTTTGGCAGAAAGCAATGGATTTAGTGGTGATCTGTTATAAAATGACGAAGGAATTCCCGAAAAACGAGATTTATGGACTTGCCAGTCAATTACAACGTGCGGCAGTATCAATTCCGGCAAATATCGCCGAGGGCCGTCAACGTCAGCACAGCAAGGAATTTCTTCAACATCTGTCAATTGCCTGTGGTTCTCTTGCAGAGGTTGAAACCCATATCCAGATAGCTGGACGCTTAAACTATATCAATGAAAATCAAATAGATAAAATGCTAAATAAGGCAGAAGAAATTGGCAGGATGCTAAATGGTTTGCGAAGGTCTATCAAGAAAAAGGCCTGATCCCCGATCCCCGATCCCTGACCCCTATTAGAGGTTAATTATTATGTATTCACTTATTGATTATAACTATGATCTTCCTGAAGAGTTTATTGCCCAGGAGCCGGCAGGCAAGAGAGACCGGTCAAGGCTGTTGTCTTTAAACCGCAGGACCGGAGAGGTTTCGCATCATCTGTTTTATGAGATTTGCAGCTTTCTTTTGCCGTCGGACGTGCTGGTTGTAAACAACACAGAGGTTATTCCAGGACGGCTTTTCGGGCATAAGGATACAGGTGGAAAGGTTGAAGCCCTTATCCTTGATTATGCTGATAAAAATAAGGAAAAAAATAAAGAATTTGTTTTTGAGTGCCTTATAAGGGCTTCAAAACGTCCAAAGCCCGGAACATCATTTGTTTTTGATCAGGGATTAACGGCAGAGGTGATAGCTTCTCAGGATGAAATTCATACACTGAGATTTTTTTATGACGGCGATTTTGAGAGCCTTCTTTACAGGATAGGCAATATGCCGCTTCCGCCTTATATTAAAAGAAGCGGCGGAGTTTCTCCGTGCAATGACAGAAAATCCTACCAGACAGTTTATGCCAGGCAAAAAGGGGCGGTTGCGGCTCCTACGGCAGGGCTGCATTTTTCAGAAAAGCTGCTTGAAAAAATCAAATCCATGGGTGTAAACATAGTTGAAATTACTCTGCATGTGGGATACGGTACCTTTTTGCCGGTAAGGGCGTCTGATATAAGGGATCACAAAATTCATTCCGAGCAATACTATGTTTCAAAAACCAGCGCGGAAACAATAAACCACGCAAAGGCAAAGGGGGGCAGGATTGTGGCTGTGGGCACGACCTGCGTGCGCAGCCTGGAGTTTGCATCCGATAATAACGGAAATGTTTCTTATGGAAGCGGGAATTGCAATCTGTTTATATATCCGGGTTACAGGTTTAAAGCTGTTGACGCTATGATTACAAATTTTCATCTGCCTCAATCAACCCTTCTTATGCTTGTATCGGCCTTTGCAGGCCGTAAAAATATTCTGGCAGCATACAGCGAGGCTATAAAGGAAAGATACAGGTTTTACAGCTACGGGGATGCGATGGTGATAATGTAGGATTAGAGGATAGGCATTGAAAAAAGATGAACATCGAACATCGAACGTCCAACATCGAACATCGAATGGAAAGAGATGAAGAAACAGACATATGATCTGGAAGAAAGGCTGCTAATTAAAAAACCTGAACTATTAGATGATATTTTGCAGGAAACAGAGGAATTAATTAAGATTTTTGTTGCGAGTATCAAAACGGCTGAAAAGAAACAGAAATAAATTGAGGAGCGGAGCGACATCATTATTCGATGTTGGATGTTCAATGTTCGATGTTGGACGTTCATCTTTTAAAACAACTTAACACCTGTATTTAACGATGTTTAACTTTAAGATAATAGCTGAATCAAAAGAAACACGAGCAAGGGCCGGAATTATAAACACGTCTCATGGCATGATTGAGACTCCTGTGTTTATGCCTGTGGGCACACTTGCGAGTGTGAAATCCGTGTCGCCCGAAGAGCTGCTTGATGCAGGCGCGCAGATAATTTTAGGGAATACTTATCATTTATACTTAAGGCCCGGGTGCGAGGTGATAAATCTTTTTTCCGGTCTTCATAAGTTTATGAACTGGAAGGGGCCGATCTTAACAGACAGCGGCGGGTTTCAGGTGTTTTCCCTTGCAAAGCTGTCCAGGACAAGCGAGGAAGGGGCTTTATTCCAGTCGCATATTGACGGGTCAAGCCATATGCTGACCCCTGAAAAGGCGGTTGAGATACAAAATTGTCTTGGTTCAGATATAATCATGTGCCTGGATAATTGCATTGCATATCCGTCGGATATGGACACGGCAAGAGATGCTGCAAAGCTTACCACGTCCTGGTCAAAAAGATGCAAACAGAGCTGGGAAAATGGAGCAGGCAATGCTCTGTTCGGAATTGTCCAGGGCGGCATGTTCAAGGATCTTCGAGCGGAATCGATTGATGATCTGGTGAATATCGGATTCAGCGGCTATGCAGTAGGCGGGTTAAGCGTCGGAGAGCCAAAGGATATAATGCTTGATATCGCTGATTTCACCCTTCCCAGGCTGCCGGATTTAAAGCCTAAATATGTCATGGGTGTGGGAATGCCGGAAGATATTGTAGAGCTTGTCGCGCTTGGGGCGGATATGTTTGATTGCGTGCTTCCCACAAGAAATGCCAGAAACGGTCAACTGTTTACGAGCTGGGGCACAATAAATATTAGCAATTCATGTTTTAAAACCGATACAAAGCCTGTTGAGTCCGGATGCCAATGTTATACATGCAGCAATTATTCCAGGGCGTATCTGCGCCATCTTTATATGGCAAGGGAGCTGCTTGCGTACCGTTTAAACACGATTCATAATATCCATTATTATATTGGACTCATGAAAAATATGCGGCAGGCAATAATTGACGGCGGTTTTGATGCTTTTAAGAAGGATTTTTATGGAATGAGAAGTGTTAGGTGAAAAATTAAGGAGGGATTTGACTGTGCGGGAAAAAATCAAGGAAACTATAGACAAAATCAGGCCCATGCTTCAGGCTGACGGCGGCGATGTCGAGTTTGTTGGTTTTGAAGACGGAGTGGTCAAGGTTCGGTTGAAGGGCGCATGCGCAGGATGCCCCATGTCTCAGATGACGATAAAAAACGGGATTGAGCAGTCATTAAAAAAGGCTATTCCAGAGATAAAATCGGTAGAACAGGTATAGAAAGATAGGGATTAAGGATTAAAGGGATAATCCTCTAATCCTGTAATCCCCTTAATCCGAAAATTTGAGTTTTGAATTGAAAATTTAGCATTCAAAATTTAAAATGCTTTGTGGTGAAAAAATAATCTTTTTACAGAGAATATATTATGACGATAGCGAAAAAGGTTGAAATAATGCTGTCAAAGTCGTCCTGGATACGGAAGATGTTTGAAGAGGGCGCGCGTCTTAAGGCTGAGCATGGCGCGGACAGGATATATGATTTCAGCCTGGGAAATCCGAATCTTCAGCCTCCTGAAGAGTTCAGAAAGGTTTTAATCGATACCGTTAACGCGTCCGGAACCGGAGATCATGCTTATATGCCCAATACAGGATATCCGCATGTTCGAAAGTCTGTCGCCGATTATCTTTCCGTGGAGCAGCAGACAAACATCTCTGCGAATGAGATTATCATGACATGCGGAGCAGCAGGGGCATTAAATGTTATCCTGAAGACCATACTTGATCCAGGCGATGAGATTATTACACCGGCCCCTTATTTTGTTGAGTACGGTTTTTACGCTGACAACCACGGCGGGGTCTTGAAAACAGCACCGACAAAGCCCGACTTTTCCCTTGATATTGATGCGATTTCCTTTGCGATAAATGAAAATACCAAAGCGGTTATGATAAATTCTCCCAACAATCCCACGGGACAGATATATTCCAGGCAAAGCCTGATCCGGCTTGGCGCGCTTTTAAAGGAAAAGAGCAGATCTCTGGGCAGGACTATCTATCTTATATCTGATGAACCATACAGGAAGATTGTTTATGATGGTCTTGATGTGCCGAGCATATTTTCATGCTACAACGAAACTATAATAGCCACCTCCTATTCCAAGGATCTTTCCATTCCCGGGGAGCGGATAGGATTTATTGCAATTAATCCTGCTGCTGCGTGTAAGGATGATTTGTTCCGCGGCATGGCACTTGCCAACAGGATTTTAGGATTTGTAAACGCGCCTGCCTTTATGCAGCGTGTTGTGGGATCGTTGCAGGGTATAAGCGTGGATATATCCGGATATGCGAGGAAAAGAGAGCTGCTGTGTGACGGTCTTGCTGATTGCGGGTATGAGTTTATCAGGCCGCATGGCGCCTTTTATCTCTTTCCCAAAACCCCGGTTTCTGATGATGTGAAATTTGTAAAAACACTTCAGGATGAATTGATTCTTACTGTGCCGGGAAGCGGTTTCGGCGGCCCGGGTCATTTCAGGATTGCATTTTGTGTGGATGATAAAACCATAATTAATTCCATGCCCGGATTTAAAAGGGCGATGGACAGGTATAAGGGATTGAGAAGAGAAAAAAATGAACATCGAACATCGAACGTCCAACATCGAATATCGAATGAAAAAAAAGAAACAGGGGTCAGGGGTCAGAGAACCCTGAACCGTGAACCTTGAACCCCGAACATTTTAAAAGGAGATTTTATGAAGGTGTTGAAGATTGATCATCTCGGGATAGCGGTAAAGAGCATAACTAAGGGAAAAAAATTCTGGGGCGATATTCTTGGGCTTTGGCTTGAAGACTCTGAAGAAATGGCGGATGAGAAGCTTATTACCACTTTTTTCCCGATCGGAGAAAGTGAGATCGAGCTGATTGAAACTACCGACCCTGATGGACCTATCGGGAAATATCTGGAAAAGAGGGGAGAAGGGATACATCACATTGCTTTGCGTGTTGAAAACATAGAAGAGGCTTTGAAAGAATTAAAGGAAAAAGGTGTAAGGCTTGTTGATGAAAAACCGAGAAAGGGTGCGGGAGGCGCAAAAATAGCTTTTCTGCATCCAAAAGCAACAAACGGGGTTTTGGTTGAATTGTGTGAAAGATAGAGATTGGGTGTTAACGCCTGATACCTTGTAATGAAAGGAAACAGATAATGGGGATTGCTGAAGATAGAATAAGGCATCTAAGGGATATGGAAGAAAAAATCCTGAAGATGGGCGGTGAACAGGCGGTCGCGAAACAGCATGAGAAAGGGAAGCTGACAGCCAGGGAGAGATTAAATCATTTATTTGATCCTGGTACATTTCGTGAGATCGACATGTTTGTTGCGCACAGGTGCGTAAATTTCGGCATGGAAAAGGTCGAAATTCCATCTGACGGCGTAATAACAGGTCATGGCCTTGTTAATGGAAGGCATGTGTTTGCTTTTTCCCAGGATTTTACATCCAGAGCCGGCAGCCTGGGTGAAATGCACGCGAAAAAGATATGCAAGGTCATGGATCTTGCCCTCAAGGCAGGGACGCCTTTTGTGGGCATTAATGATTCAGGAGGGGCAAGGATACAGGAGGGGATTGATGCTCTTTCAGGATATGGCGAGATCTTTTTTCGAAATTCAGCCGGTTCCGGAGTTATTCCGCAGATTTCAGCCATTATGGGGCCTACTGCCGGAGGAGCGGTTTATTCGCCGGCCATGACAGACTTTGTTTTCATGGTAAAGGGCAGCAGCTATATGTTTATCACCGGTCCTGAGGTTATAAAATCCGTGACAGGAGAGGAGATTACCTTTGAGGATCTTGGCGGGGCCATGGTACACAATGAAAAAAGCGGGGTTGCCCATTTTGCAGGAGAAAGCGACGAAGACGCCATAAATAAAATAAAACAGCTCCTTTCATATCTGCCGTCAAACAACATGGAGGATCCTCCTTTAGTGGATACAGGAGACAGCCCTGCCCGGACAGATCCGGCTCTTAATACAATTGTTCCGGACAATCCAGGTCAATCATATGATATGAAGGATGTTATCTGTTCGATTGTTGATAATGGTGAGATTTTTGAGCCGCATGAGCATTATGCTAAAAATATAATAGTATGTTTTGCCAGGCTTAATAATAGAAGCATAGGCATTATCGCAAATCAGCCCGAGGTTCTGGCCGGATGTCTTGATATTAACGCTTCGGACAAGGCCACGAGGTTTATACGTTTTTGCGATTCCTTTAATATTCCGATACTGACAATAGCCGATGTTCCGGGTTATCTTCCCGGAAGCCAGCAGGAATGGGGAGGAATTATCCGTCACGGAGCAAAGCTGCTCTGGTGTTATTCAGAGGCAACGGTTCCGAAGATACTTCTCATTACCCGCAAGGATTACGGAGGAGCCTATATTGCGATGTCTTCGAAACATTTGGGCGCGGACATGGCCTTTGCGTGGCCGGGCGCTGAGATTGCCGTAATGGGAGCCGGGGGGGCGGCTAATATTATCCATCGCAGAGTGATTAAGGCTGCCGAAGATCCTGTTGCAATGCGCAAGGAAAAAATTGAAGAATATGAGGATCTTTTTTCAAATCCTTATTGCGCGGCAACCAGAGGCTATGTTGATGCCGTGATTGTGCCGGCGGAAACAAGGCCCCGTTTGATTGATGCCTTTGAGGTGATGTGCACCAAGCGGGAGACCAGGCCTCCTAAAAAACATGGGAATATACCGGTGTGAGGGATTGAGCGATTTCTCAAACAGTCAGATATTTTACATTTTATCACCAGTTGACCTCTCCGGTATTTATTGAAAAATTTATATGGTCAATGTAATGATGGGATAATAATAATGGTGACAGGCTGATGGAAAACAAAAAGAAAATGGTAGCTGCAATAGCTGCGGTAATGAGCTATATTAAAACAGAAGAGGAGGCTGTAGGCATGCAGCCCGCGGTTGTAGCCGACAGCGCTGATTTTGTATCAAAACAAGTTTCATTAAATCTGTGGGGTATAAGCGGACGGCAGGCGCAGATGCAGATGCGTGGCCTCATGCAGATGAAGGCCTTTCATGGAGTAAGGAGAACTATAAGATGAGCGATCATAATCAGGTGGAAATTACAAAAATGGATTACAGTGAGGACAGGCCCAAGGCAAAAAACCCTCTCAAAATAATGGATTTATCCCTGCGTGACGGCCATCAGTCTTTGTTTGCCACAAGGGGACGTACCGAAGACATGATTCCTGTTGCAGAGATGATGGACCATGTCGGGTTCTGGGCCGTGGAAACATGGGGAGGCGCTACTTTTGACACTATGCATCGATTTTTGAATGAGGACCCATGGGAAAGGATCAGGGTTTTAAAAAGATATTTTAAAAAGACTCCGATGTCCATGCTGCTCAGAGCGCAGAACCTGGTTGGATACAGAAATTACGCTGATGATGTTGCCAAAGCGTTTGTTGACAGGGCCGCTGCAAACGGCATTGATGTTTTCAGGACATTTGATGCTTTAAATGACTTTCGTAACTTTGAGACGGTTGTTCCTGTTATCAAAAAATGCGAAAAACATTTTCAGGGCTGTATATGCTTTTCAATAACCGAGCCGCGTATGGGCGGAGACGTCTATAACCTTGAATATTACGTAAATAAAGCAAAAGACCTTGAAAGGATGGGCGCGGACAGCGTTTGCATAAAGGATATGGCCGGCATGATAGCCCCCTATGACGCATATGCCATTGTCAAGGCATTAAAAGCCGCTGTATCGGTTCCGGTTCATCTTCACAGCCATTTTACTTCAGGCATGGCGGACATGGCTCATTTAAAGGCTATAGAAGCGGGTGTTGACATTATTGACACCTGCCTGTCCCCTTACGCGTACCGCACATCACATCCGGCTGTTGAGCCATTTGTTATGTCCCTTCTTGGAACAAACAGAGACACCGGATTTGACATCAAGCTCCTGGCTTCTATCAACGAAATTCTTGAAACAGATATTATCCCCAAGTACAGGCACCTGGTTGACGATAAAAAGTTTTCCATAATCGACATCAATGTTCTTCTCCACCAGATTCCTGGGGGGATGCTGTCCAACCTTGCCAACCAGTTGAGAGAAATGAATGCTCTTGACAGAATAGAGGATGTATATGCCGAACTTCCCAGGGTCAGGAAAGATCTCGGTCAGGTTCCCCTTGTTACCCCTGCCAGCCAGATTGTCGGTGTTCAGGCTGTCAACAACGTTTTGTTTGACGATGAAAAAGAGAGATACAAGATGATTACAGACCAGGTTAAAGACCTGTGCTACGGCCTGTATGGAAAGACCCCTGTTCCCATTGATTCTGAGATTAAGGCAAAAAGCTTAAAAGGCTACTCAAGGGGAGAAGCGCCGATTACATGCAGACCTGCCGAGGTTCTGGAGCCTGAGCTGGAAAAGGCCGGAGAGGATGTGAAAGACCTTGCGGTGGATCTGGATGATGTTCTTATATATGCGCTTTATCCTGTTACAGGGAAAAGGTTTTTAAAATGGAAATACGACAAAGAGGCGCCGCCTGAGAAGGTCAAGGCAAGAACAATGGCCGATGTTAAGGCTGAGCAGAGTCTTATTAAAAAGGCCCTTGCCGGAAAGCTTGTTGAAAAGCCGGAAAAAGAGGCTCCTTCCAAGGGTAAAGGTCTGCGCAGCTTCAACGTGTTTGTTGATGATGAGTACTTTGAGGTCGGAGTGGAAGAGCCGGGAGGATCGCCGGTTATGAGATATGTCCGGCAGATACCCGCATCAGCATCTATTCCGGCTGTACCTCCGGCAGGTGTAACGCCGCCTGCACCTTCTGTTTATTTTGCACCGCCTGCAGAAGTTCCTGTTTCTCCACCGGTTAAGGGGGCTGCGTCTGCCTTCGGCACGCAGAGTAAGGGCACCCCTCTTTCAGCTCCTCTGCCCGGTATAATAATAAGCTATAAAAAAGGGATAGGAGATGCTGTAAAGAAAGGGGAAACAATTATTATCCTGGAGGCCATGAAGATGGAGAATGCCCTTCCGTCTCCGACAGGCGGCATAATCAAATCCATTAATTTCAAAGTCGGCGATTCTGTTGCAAATGGTGATGTGCTTTGCATTATTGAGTAGGCAGTAAAGAAGTTACGAGTGCCTAAAGTGAGCTAAAGTGCCTAAAGTTGAGGATTAATATATGCATGAGATGGGAGTAGCAATGGAGATAGTCGAGATCGCAATGTCTTCAATACCTGCTGATATAAAAAATGCGTGTGTTGAAAGTGTCAATTTGAAGGTAGGCAAACTTTCTGCAATTGTGCCGGAGAGCCTTCGGTTTTGTTTTGATATTGTATCAAAAGATACACCTCTTGCCGGAGCAAAGCTGAACATTGAAAATGTTCCAGTTGTAGCCAGGTGCAGGGAATGCGATCTTAAATGGACTATAAACAGTCCTGTTTTTAAATGCAAAAAATGCAAAAGCGGATTAATTGATATTGTTTCCGGAAGGGAACTTGATATAATTTCGATTGAGGTTGTGGACGAACAGGGAGAGTAAAACAAAAGGGAATCAACATGGAAATAAAAATAGTTCGCAAGGTTCTGGATGTTAACGAAAAAATGGCTCAGCAAAACAAAAATCTTTTTGCGGAAAAGGGGATTTTTGTGCTCAACGTAATGAGTTCTCCGGGATCTGGGAAAACAGCTACACTTGAAAGGACGCTGTCTTATATCATGCCGGAAATAAAAACCGCTGTTATAGTGGGAGATATATGTACTTCAAACGACGCTGATCGACTTGCCAGAACAGGCGTTCCTGTTGTGCAGGTTAATACAGATGAATTCGGAGGAGACTGTCATCTTGCAGCCCATGTTATTGAGAAGGCGGCAAGCAACATTGATTTGGATGCCATCGATTTCTTAATCGTGGAGAATATCGGGAATCTGGTTTGCCCTGCTGAATTTGATATCGGAGAAGACGCGCGAGTGGTCGTTCTTAGCGTAACAGAAGGGGAGGATAAGCCGGTAAAATATCCTCTGATGTTTCGTAAATGTAACGCTGCGATATTAAATAAAATCGATCTTTTGCCATATCTGGAATATGATAAGAATTTAACGCTTAAAAATATTAAGCAGATAAATCCCGCTATGCCTGTTTTTGAAATTTCCGCGACAAAGGATATAGGGTTTGGTCCCTGGATTGACTGGCTTAAAAGTCAGGTAAAGAGTAAACAAAAGGTTTATTAAAAACAGGGTGACAACAATGAATGTTAGAAGATCGATTTTTGCTGGAAGTTGGTATCCTGACAGCGCGGTGGAGTGTGAAAAGGAGATTAAAGGTTTTCTTAAAGAAATAAAGGTTAAGGATTCCTTGAAAGGCAAGGCGATCGGCGGGATTGTTCCACATGCAGGGTGGTACTTTTCAGGCAGTATTGCCTGCAATGTAATCAATTGCCTCAAAGATGAAAAGCCGATAGATGTTGTGATTATTTTTGGCATGCATCTTCATCCTGATTCTCCATGTTATATTATGAAAGATGGATCGTGGGAAACCCCGTTTGGTGAAATTCCAGTCGATAATGAGCTTGCAGGAGAGCTTGCCCGGAAATTTACATTTAATATTGAAACTTCCGAGCCCTTTGCGCAGGACAATACAATAGAACTCCAGCTCCCGTTTATTAAATACTTTTTTGAAGATGTAAAAATAGTTCCAATAGGCGTTCCTCCTGATAAAAGCTCTTTTGAAATAGGTAAGGCAGCGGCAGAGATCGCGACAAAGATGGGTCTTCGTGTAAAAATTGTAGGCTCTACCGACCTGACACATTATGGCTTAAACTATGGGTTTGTGCCGGAGGGAACCGGTCATGCATCGCTTGATTGGGTGCGTAATGAAAATGATCGAAGGATAGTTGAGGCTATGCTGAAAATGGACCCTGAAGGTGTCATAACCGAAGCCCTGTCACACCAGAACGCCTGCTGTTCAGGCGCTGCCGCAACAGCCATGTCAGCATCAAAACAGCTTGGCGCAAAACACGCGGAATCCATTGCCTATGCTACAAGCTATGATAAAAGCCCGGGCCACAGCTTTGTTGGATATACAGGGATAGTTTTTACTGATTAATCAATATTTACCTTTTCCCTTCATATTCTTCTAAAAACCGTTTAAAAAAATTATCCATGAAAGCATGCCGTTCTTTTGCTATTTTTGTTCCTTCTTTTGTCAGTATCCTGTCCTTTATTCGCGAAAGCTTAACCTTGAACTCTCTGAAACCTGTGTCATCTTTTGAATAGGACATGGATTTTTCAACACTTATATCAGGATTATGAAGCCTTGCGCCGATTTCTCCGGCAAAGAGATATGCCCTTGCCACACCGACCGCGCCGATTGCATCGAGTTTGTCTGCATCAAATAACACCTTTGCTTCAACTGTTTTTGGCGTGTGCTTACCGCGGAATCTATGTGATTTGATACAGTGGACAATATTTTCCTTTTGTTTTTCTGAAACAGGGAGTTTCTTCACTATGGGCCATGCCATCTCCGCTCCTTTTTCAGCATGACAAATTTCGCCGCATGACTCATCCTGAAGGCACCTGCCTATATCATGGAGATATGCAGCTGTGAGGAGCACAAGCATGTCTACTCCTTCAGCCTTTCCTATATGTTTGCACAAACTGCACACTCTAAGTGTATGGTCCCAGTCGTGGCTGCCTCTGGCTCCGTGAAACATATTTTTTGCGACAGACTTTATATGTTCGATTAAAGAATCTGCTTGATCCATCTATCTTCTTTTATCAATGGGAATGAATTCAGTTTTTGTCGGTCCGATATAGAGCTGGCGTGGACGGCTTAGTTTCCAATCTGGATCATCAGCGCTCTCTTTCCACTGAGCGATCCATCCGGGAAGCCTGCCGATGGCGAACATGACGGTAAACATATTTGTAGGAATGCCCATGGCGCGCAGCATTATGCCGCTATAAAAATCGATGTTCGGATAAAGATTGCGCTCTTTAAAATAATCATCATTTAGCGCAATTTCTTCAAGTTCCTTTGCCAGGTCAAGCAAAGGATCCTTTATTTTCTGCTTTTTCACAACGTTATCACACATTTCTTTCATTATTTTGGCGCGCGGGTCATAGGTCTTGTATACTCTATGGCCAAAGCCCATTAATCTAAAAGGGTCTTTTTTGTCTTTAGCCCTTTTAATGGCCTTATCCAACTTGCCGCCATTTTTTTGTATTTCTGAAAGCATTTCAATAACCGCCTGATTTGCCCCGCCGTGCAGGGGCCCCCAGAGTGCAGCTATTCCCGCCGAAATTGCAGCGTAAAGATTAACCCTTCCGCTTCCGACAACCCTTACGGCAGATGTGGAACAGTTTTGTTCATGATCGGCATGAAGAATCCAGAAAACATTCAAGGCCTTAACAATATCTTTATCAATCTTATAAGGTTTGACCGGATTATCAAACATCATATTCAGGAAATTTGCGCAATATGGCAGGTCGTGGCGGGGATAAACTACCTTGTGGCCTCTTGATATCTTATAAGACATTGCCGCCATGGTCCTGATCTTTGAGAGAAGACGCGTAACCATTATGTTAATCTCTTCTTCTGTGGTCTGAAGTTCCGGATAAAAGCTTCTTAATGCATTTACCATTGATGATAGAATGCCCATTGGATGAGAAGCCCTTGGGAAGTTCTGATAAAAAGTCTGCATATCTTCATGCACAAGGGAGTGGTCATTTAACAGAACTGAAAAGCAATTAAGCTCTTTTCTTGTCGGCAAAACTCTGTTTATCAAAAGATAGGCAGTTTCTGTAAAGCTTGATTGTTCGGCAAGCTGCTCAACCGGTATGCCGCGATAACGCAGAACCCCTTTTTCACCATCTAAATAAGTAATTGAACTGATACAGCTGCCGGTGTTGGAAAATCCAGGATCGAGTGTAATTAAACCGGTCTTTTGGCGAAGGCTGGAAATATCTATAGCCTTTTCCCCTTCCGAGCCTTCAACAACAGGGACTTTATATGTTTTGCCGTTATATATTATCTTTGCATAATCATCCATATTTTATTCCTTTATTCCCCTGAACCCGAGTAGCAACACCTCAATTGAGCGAAATGCTTAACTTAAAATATATATACATAATCTTTATGATAAGCAACCGGTAATTTGATTTTATCCTGTCTATACCTTATATTAATTGATTAGTTGACTTTGATGGCCTGGAATTATAAAAAAGTATTAAATTTTTATCACAGAGCACACTGGGATCACAGAAAAAAAGAGGTGATAAGCATGTCCTTTAAAGAAAATCTTTTGAAAAAGATAAACATAGATAAAACGACAAAGATTGTGCTTAATTCTATCGGGCCTCCTGACACCGGCCGCAAGCTTGACAAGCAAACAATGCGCAGTCTTCTTGAAATGGGTTCTTATCAATTAATACAGGAGCGTGATCTTGATCTCTATATTTTGCAGGAAAATGGTGATCTGAAAAGGATTCTGGTTCTTGATAATGGACTTGCCGTTTACAATACTACGGTCGAAGATGTTGTGTTGCGTAAAAGTCCGACTGTCAAGGAAATGGTTAATATAAGAAATATTATCAAGATATTAAATGATAAGGATGTGGTTCTCAGCAAAAGGGAGGGATCCGTTAAAACCATTCAGAAAGAATGCATTGATATGCTGGACCTTTCCTATAATGAATCTGATATCGAGGAGATTGAGAAAGATGGCGCGGCAGCGCTGGAAAGAGCGGATGCTGACGGTGTGATAGAAGCTCTTACACTGTTTGCCGAACTGCTCGGATACAGCCCTCCGCCAAAGGCAATGAAAACAGGCGACCACCATATTATCGGCGCTTTAAGCAAAGGTAAAAACAATGAAGATATTTTCGGCCCTGTTGTAATGTACAGCTTAACCTATAATTTACTGAAGCTTATTGACAGGCAGATCAGCAGCCTTGACAAGGGGGAAATTGAGCTGATGCACCATGTGGCAACGGGCAAAGAAAAGGCCTCAAAAGAGGGGTATTTTGTCTTTACATATTTAAAAGAGGCGGTTGTTTCGAAGAATTTATAATGGATTTGCAAAAGGTATATTCTGGTCGGGGCGAGAGGATTTGAACCTCCGACCCCTTGAACCCCATTCAAGTGCGCTACCAGTCTGCGCCACGCCCCGACAGATGTTATCTGTATAATTCTTTAAGTCTTATATGTCAATATATCATATGGTAAAATTCGGGGATTAAGGGATTAAGGGATTTTCTGATGAGTGTCAGGGAAAATACGCAATTATTACCGGACAGACTAATGCCTGGAGATACTATAGGAATAGTTGCTCCGGCCGGTTCTTTTGACAGGAAAGAGTTTGACCGGGGTGTTGTGGTTCTAAAAGCTATGGGATTTAGCATAGTTGTCCCTGATGATATCCATATTAAAAACGGGTATCTTGCCGGGCCGGATATTCATAGGGCCAACCTTATAAACACTTTTTTTGCCGACAGGAAAATAAAGGCAATTATTTGTGCAAGGGGTGGGTTCGGCTCTATGAGGATACTTTCATTGTTGAATTTTAAATCAATTAAGAAAAATCCGAAAATTTTTATTGGATTCAGCGATATATCCGCAATCCTGTCGGTGTTATACACGAGGTTCGGTTTTGTCGTCTTTCACGGGCCCATGGTGACAAGTTTGGGCGATGCTTCCAGGAAGACGAGGGAAGCATTGCTTGCCGCTGTTTCATCAGACGCCGGGCTTGCAATAATGCCAAAAACAGGGAAAACGATCAGGCATGGCTTAGCTTCAGGTCCGGTTGCAGGAGGCAACCTTACCACTTTGTGCCATCTTATCGGGACACCTTTTGAACCTGTGTTTAAAGGGCATATTTTGTTTCTGGAAGATAAGGGCGAAGCATGTTACCGAATTGACAGGATGCTAAGCCATATGAAGCTTGCCGGGTGTTTCGAGGGCTTGGCGGGACTTGTTCTTGGTTCTTTTAAAGATTGTGGTCCTGTTGGTAAAATTTTCGGGATTGTGGATAACATTTTCAAAGATGATAATATCCCAATGCTCGCCGGCTTTGAAGTCGGGCATGGAAAAAATAATATTACAATTCCGATCGGCCTTAATGCAACTCTTGATACAGACAGGCAGTTATTGTTGTTTCATGAACCGGCAACAACACACTAATTGAGCAAAAACTCAATTAGTGTGGGGTCAGGGGTCAGTATTCAGGGGCCAGCAGATTATAACGGATATCAAATGACTGATAATCTCAAGCAAGTTGACAGCCTTATGAGGCATGCAATATCCGAGAAGGTTTTTCCCGGAGCAGTGCTCCTGGTCGCAAGGAATGATTCAATAGTTTTTTTTGAAGCTTATGGATATGCCAATATCTTCTCAAGACGTAAAATGACCATGGATACCATTTTTGACCTGGCATCCCTTACAAAACCACTTGCAACAACACCGGCTGTTATGAGGCTGGTCCAACAACGCAAACTTGGTCTTGAGCAAACACTTGAATCAATCTTGCCCTGTTTTAAAAAAACAGACAAGGGGCAGATAAAGATAAAATCTCTTTTGTGCCATAATTCCGGTCTTCCTGCTTATCGTGAATATTATTATAAGCTAAGCAAGGTCCCGCCGGATGCGAGAAGCAAGGCATTAAAGCGCCTTCTTGTAAAAGAATCCATGTTGCATCCCGCAGGGGAAAAGGTGTTATACAGCGATCTTGGGTTTATGATTCTTGGATGGGTGGTTGAAACTGTGACTGGAAGACGTCTTGATCATTATGTGGGTGATGAGATATACATGCCGCTCGGCATAGATTCAGACAAGGGACTGTTTTTTGCAGGTCTTGATTCAAGGCCGATTATAGAAGAATTTGCAGCTACTGAAATATCTCCCTGGCGAAATATCCTTTTAGAGGGGGTAGTGCATGATGAAAATGCCTATATGATGGGAGGTATCGCGGGGCATGCCGGCCTCTTTGGATCTGCCGGCAGCCTCTATATCCTTCTGTCGTCTCTGTTGTCGGATTTTTACGGCACCAAGCAAATCAACCTGTTTGAAAAAGATATTCTTCACACTTTTTTTAAGGAGCAAAAAGGAACAGACAAGGCGCTTGGATTTGAAACCCCGTCATCGGCTAACCCAAGTTGCGGAGACTCTTTTTCAAAAAGGAGCGTAGGGCATCTTGGCTTTACAGGCACTTCCTTCTGGATGGACATTAAGCGGAATATTATTGTTATACTTTTGACCAATCGTGTACACCCATCACGTGAAAATAATAAAATAAAGTTTTTCAGGCCGAAAGTCCACAATGCAATTATGGATTGCCTTTTAAAATTATGACTTCATAAATACATCATATTGTATATTCCAATGATATTTCGCTTGTAATGGCAGAATATATTTGATAAATTAATAAAAATTAGTATATAAATAAATATTTGCATACATATTTTTTATGTGTGCGGAAATGAGGAGTTATGGGTTTTTTTAGTGGAATTTTAGGTTTATTTTCTAATGATCTTGCTATCGATCTTGGCACCGCAAATACCCTTGTTTATGTCAAAGGCAAAGGAGTAGTGCTAAGCGAGCCATCGGTAGTTGCGGTAAGAACAGACCAGAGGTCTAAAAACCGTGTTTTGGCTGTGGGCACTGAAGCAAAAAATATGCTTGGAAGAACGCCGGGCCATATATTGGCAATCCGTCCTATGCGTGACGGAGTTATTGCCGACTTTGAAGTGACTGAAGCAATGTTGCGGCATTTTATTCGCAAGGTTCACAACAGGCGGACTTTTCTCAGGCCAAGAATTATTATTGCAGTGCCGTCCGGAATCACCCAGGTTGAAAAGCGTGCTGTCAAAGAATCGGCTGAATCAGCAGGAGCTCGTGAGGTATTTCTTATTGAAGAGCCTATGGCGGCCGCAATAGGCGCTGGCCTTCCTATTACTGAACCAACGTGTAATATGATCGTTGATATTGGCGGCGGCACAACGGAAGTTGCTGTGATTTCTCTTGCAGGAATTGTTTACAGCAGATCGATCAGAGTGGCCGGCGATAAGATGGATGCTGCGATTATTCAGTATATAAAGAGGAAATATAACCTGTTGATCGGTGAAAGAACGTCGGAGACAATTAAAACCACTATCGGGAATGCATATCCTGACTTGCAGAATCTGAAAACAATAGAGGTTAAAGGCAGAGACCTTGCTTCTGGAATCCCCAAAATTCTGTTGATTGATTCAGAAGAGATCCGGATAGCGATCTCCGAGCAGATCGATGCGATTGTGGAGACGATAAAAATTGCTCTTGAGCAGACTCCGCCGGAGTTGGCCGCGGATATTGTTGATCGGGGGATTGTATTAACAGGTGGCGGAGCCCTATTAAAAGATTTAGATAAACTTATCAGGGAAGAAACCGGCCTTCCGATAACAATAACCGATAATCCATTATTAACCGTAGCTCTCGGTTCAGGCAAAGCCATCGACAACATTGATATGTTAAGACAGGTTATGATTATATAATTTCATGTTCTCAAAAAAAATTGTAATGATCGTTGGTATAATTGTTCTGATCGCTGTTAACTTAATAGCTCTTTCTATTACAGGCCGCCGCTATTATACCCATGGACCTGGGCAGATCGCCATTTTCCTTATAACCCCTTTTCAAAAAATTACTACCTCTTCGATTTTTTTTATGAGAAATGTTTGGAGTCACTATTTTTGCCTTATTGCAGTAAAACAGGAAAACGATAAGCTTAAGAAAGCTTTAAGTCGCGCTATTGAAAAAAACAACCGGTTTAATGAGACAGAGATTTTCAATCTCCGGCTTCGAAATCTATTGAATTTCCGAAAAAACATGGCCGGCCAGGCGCTTGTTGCCGAAGTAATCGGCAAGGATCCCTCTCCATGGTTTAAAACCATAATCATAGACAAGGGTAAATCAGATGGTGTAGAAAGAGGATTGCCGGTATTAGTGCCTGAAGGAATAGCGGGCCAGGTTATTGATGTTTCACTCCATTCTTCCAAGGTGCTTCTTGTTATTGATCAGATTAGCGCGATTGATGCTTTGGTGCAAAGGACCAGAGCACGCGGGATTGTAAAAGGCGGCTCGACCGGTCAATGTTTTTTCACATATGCCCTGCGCAAACATGATATCAGGGCCGGAGATACCATTGTTTCGTCAGGGCTGGATACTGTTTTCCCAAAAGGGGTGCGTATCGGGGAGGTTTCGGAAGTTGTTAAGCGTAATTTTGGTATCTTTCAGGAAGTAATAGTTACACCTTATGTTGATTTTGAAAAACTGGAAGAGGTTTTAGTTGTATTGAATGCCAAGTTAATATCAGATGTTAGCGATAAATGACCTATTGCTTTCACATTTTCGCCTGTTTATGCCTGATAATCTTTCAAACAACAGTTTTGCCCTGTTTCCCCTTATTCAATACATTTTATGATCTGTCAGTTCTTTATGTTGTTTATATGGGTCTTTTTTTCAGTGTTCGTGAAGGCATGCCTGTTGTGCTTATTATGGGATTAGCGATGGATAGCCTTTCCGGAGGCCCTTTTGGGGTATATTTAACAACATATTTCTGGCTGTTTATCGGCGCTAGACAACTCATAAAATTTTTTCGTGTGACCAATTATATTCTTTTGCCTTTTGTTGTTACAGCAGCCGTATTAATAGAGACTATAATATTATTGGGAACCTTTGCCATGCTGGAGCCGGGCATGCAATTTTCTTCATCTATCATAAATACTGCTGTAATTCAGGTTGTATTGGCAATATGTACAGGGCCGTTTATTATTCAATTTTATAATTTCACTTATAAAAGATGGAATAAATTATTTAATAAGCTGGCCGCCGTTTTTTCGCATAAACAATTCCCGGAAATTAAGAGGCAATAAAAGGGCGCAACATTGGGCAAGTATTTAAATACAGCTGACAGCGATTGGTTCAAGCAACGCTTGATCGTGATTATGTACTGCGTTATAATTGTTTTTGTTGTGCTTATTTGTCGATTGTTTTATCTGCAGGTAATTGAAGGGGAGGAGTTAAGGCGACTTTCTGAAAATAATTGCATACGGCTCCAGAGTATAGATCCTCCAAGAGGGCTGATATATGACCGCAACGGGATATTGCTGGTGGACAATCGTCCATCCTTTGATTTGAGTATAATTTTAAAGGATGCCAAACCTATAGATAATACAATTGAAAAGTTATCTGAGTATATAAAGACCACCCCTGATAATCTTATGTCCAAGATTAAGGAATGCAAGGGCATCTCTGTCTATAAGCCGTTCTTATTGAAACCTGATATCGGACGGGATACGCTGGCCGTGATTGAAGCCCACAAATACGATCTTCCCGGTATTGAAGTTAATGTAATGCCTCGAAGGCATTACATTAACAGGCAGACTGCGGCACATCTTATAGGATATTTAAGCAAAATAAATTTAGATGAGCTTAAAAGCGACAAATATCCGGGATGCGGTAGCGGAGATTTTATCGGGAAGTTCGGCGTTGAAAAGGTTTATGGTGGTTATTTAAGGGGAAAACCGGGTGGCCGACAGGTCGAGGTAAATGCCACAGGACAGATTGTTAGGACCTTAAGGACGGTTGATGCCCTGCCCGGCCATAATATTTGTCTTACTATTGATATTAAGCTCCAACAAAAGGCTGAAAAACTTTTGGAAGGTGCGGCAGGCGCTGTAGCAGCCATGGATCCAGCCACTGGAGAAATTCTCGCCCTGGCGAGCAGCCCTTCGTTTGACCAGAATAGTTTCGTTAGCGGTATGTCACATGAAGAATGGTATGCACTGGTTTCCAACCGGTTCAGGCCCATGGAAAACAAGGCGATTCAGGGAGAGTACCCGCCGGCATCGATTTATAAAATCATAACAGCCATCGCCGGTCTTGAGGAAGGAATTATAAATAAGGATTCTACATTTTACTGCCAGGGTCATTACAAATTTGGCGATCGTGATTTTCGATGCTGGAAAAAGACAGGGCATGGTAATGTTGATGTTGCAAGGGCATTAGCCGAATCATGCGATGTTTTTTTTTATCAGGTTGGCCAAAAGCTGGGCATTGACAGGCTCGCATGGTATGCAAAGGCCTGTGGACTCGGATCTCCTTCCGGGATAAATCTTGATCATGAAGCATCTGGGCTGGTTCCGACCGCTGCCTGGAAAAAGCGTCGCACCGGTGTTGCATGGCTGCAAGGAGAGACTCTTTCGGTTTCAATAGGGCAGGGGTATAATCTTGTATCTCCGTTACAGATATTGGTGTTGACTTCAGCGGTGGCTAATGGCGGCATAAGGTATAAGCCATTAATTTTGAAAACAATTGAAACAGCTAAAGGCGAAATTATAAGTGATGATAGTTCCCATACCAAAAGAAAAATCACAGGTAAGTTGCCTGCAAGCACACAAACTCTGGAGATTGTTAAAAAAGGCCTGTGGCAGGTTGTAAATGCTGAAAAAGGAACCGCAAGGATCGCGCGTATTGACGGCATTGATATCAGTGGAAAAACAGGCACGGCTCAGGTTGTAGGAAGGAAGGAGGATGAAAAACCTGATGAACAGGTCGTGGCATCTCATTTAAAACCACATGCCTGGTTTGTAGCCTTTGCTCCGTCTGAGGATCCAAAAATCGCTGTTTCTGTGATTGTCGAACATGGGGAACATGGCGCAAGTACAGCGGCTCCAATAGCAAGAGAACTTATAAGGACATATTTGAAGCAATAGGTACTGACTTATAACGTAACCGTTCACGGTTCACAGTTTCCAGTTCACGGTTGATCAAAACGGAAAATCAAGAGGCTTAAAGGATTGATGATTGTAAAAAAGGTTAATTCTCAATTTATCGAAGCGGGCTTCGGGAAATTAAGCAATGAGATTAAAAAAACTGTAAACCGCGAACTATGAACCGTGAACGGTTGTCTTATAACTTGATTTAAGGATAATGTATGTTTGATCGGCGGCTTATAGAGTACTTTGATTGGGTTTTATTAGGGCTGACCATTATACTGGGATTTGTGGGTATTGTGCTTCTTTACAGCGCTGTAATGGCAGGAGCTCCTAGTCCCCAAAAGATACTGTGCATAAAGCAGTTGGTCTGGTATTTTATCGGATTGGTTGCAATGGTAGTTTCCTTTTTGTTTAATTATAAAATGCTGGAACGATGGGCCCACGCAATTTATGCAATATGCATCATGCTTTTGATCGCGGTCTTATTTTTCGGAAGTTATGCAGGAGGGGCAAAGCGCTGGTTGATATTGGGGCCGGTTTCGATTCAACCGTCCGAGATTGTTAAAATAGCTGTAATAATTATTCTGGCCCGGTATTATTCAAAACATGCACATACTTCCGGTTTAACATTGCGTGAATTAATAAAGCCTTTAATATTAGTATTAATCCCTTTTGTTTTGATAGTTAATCAGCCTGATTTAGGGACAGCTATCGTGCTTGCATTGATTGCCGGCTCAATGACCGTTTTTGTAAAAATTGAAAAGCATTCGTATATATACATAACGGCTTTTTGTTCTATATTAACTCCAGTTATATGGTTTTTGCTTAAAGAATACCAAAAACAACGAATATTAATATTTTTGACCCCTGACCGCGACCCGCTTGGCGCCGGCTATCATATTATTCAATCCAAGATCGCCGTAGGTTCCGGCATGATTTTTGGAAAGGGGTTTTTGCAGGGAACTCAAAACATACTTGCTTTTTTACCCGAACATCATACTGATTTTATATTTTCAGTGCTGGCCGAGGAGTGGGGTTTTGTCGGCTCTTTAGTTGTGCTTCTTTTTTTTCTGCTGATTGTTGTTCGGGGTTTGACTATTGCCCATGGGTGCAGAGATACTTTCGGCACCATACTTGCTGGCGGAATTACCATATTGATATTTTGGCAGATTGTTATAAATATCGGTATGGTTATGGGATTAATGCCGGTTGTGGGAGTCCCTCTGCCGTTTATCAGCTATGGTGGTTCATCAATAATAACTGTAATGATCTGCATCGGTATCTTAATGAATATAAGCATGAGGCGGTTTTTGATAGAATGATTTCAAAATTTGTCACCTTTTTATTTATTAAAGTTTTACCCGCCTTAGGCGGGTAAAACTTTAAGGGCCAAAATAAATTGAAATATTATATTGCACCCGGAATTCAGGAGGAGGTATGAAAAAAGGAAAAAAGGCAGACTCGATAAACACATTTTTGGGGTCTGATGCCGGTATTGAAGGAAAAATCGAATTTTGGGGTACTATAAGGATAGATGGGAAGGTTAAAGGTAAAATTTGCAGTAATGGAGGCACTGTCGTAGTAGGAGAAAAAGCCGTTATTGACGCGGACATTGTTGTTGACAAGGCGATCATCATGGGTGAGATCAACGGCAGTATAAATGCAAAAAACAGAATTGAAATTTATCCTCCAGGCCGTGTTGTCGGCGATATTCAGGCAAATGTTATTTTAATCGAAGCCGGTGCTGTGTTTAATGGAAAATGCAGCATGAAAAACAGGGAAATTTCATCAGAAAAGCCGATAGATTCCGCTAAAAAACTTAATAATTTAAAGACAAATAAAATCTAAAAAAACCTTTGACAACATGTTGTTGCAGGTGCTATAGGTCGCCGGAGCAATAAAAACAATTTTTATTAAAAAATAGTCCTACTTTATATAATTATAATAATGTGACGGAGGATTTCTTATGGTTAGTGTTGATGGATCAGTTATTATACAGATCGTCAATTTCATCTTTTTGATGTGGATTTTAAATGTCGTTTTATATAAACCGATCCGGAAGGTTCTGATCCAAAGAAAGGAAAAAATTGGCGGTCTTGAGCAGAAAATTGATATGGTCGGGAAGGATATAAAAGAGAAAGATGATGCGTTTGGCCTGGGAATTAAGGAGGCAAAGGCCAAGGGATTGAATGAAAAAGGGGTTTTGTTACAGGAAGCCTCTGATAAAGAAAAAGAGATAATTGAAAAAATAAATAAAAAGGCTCAGGCAGATTTGGCGGAGATTCGTGCAAAAATCGCAAAAGATGTTGAAGTAGCCAGTGAGTCGTTGCGGCAAGAACTTGATTCATTTGCAAACGCTATTGGTCAAAAAATTCTGGGGAGGGCTTTTTAATAATGAAACTGTTTAATAAAAAAGAGCCTTGTGTTAGCCGGAAGTGTAATTTAATTGCAGTTATTATGATCGTCGTTGCGGTTTTAATGTTTTCCGGAGTAGCCTGGAGTTCATCTGGAGGGGGCGAGACAAAAGGCTGGGTGGCTACGGATACTTACAAGGTCATGAATTTCACTGTTTTAATCGTGGCCCTGTTTTTCCTTTTACGCAAGCCCGTGGCTCAGGCGCTAAATGCGCGCATTAAAGGGATAAGGGATCAGCTAAATGATCTGGAACTTAAGAAAAAAGAGGCTGAGAAAAAGCTGGCCGAATATAATGAAAAGCTTTCCCTGTTAGACAAGGAGGCTGAAAATATAATTGCAGAATACGTTAAACAGGGGAAAGAGGCCAAAGCAAGAATACTTGAGCATGCTGAATTAGAAGTCAAGAAACTTGAGGACCAGGCCGCCAGAAATATTAAAAATGAATTAAAACTGGCCAAGTCAAAACTCCAGGAGGAGATATTTGAGAAAGCCCTTATAAAGGCTGAAGAGATTATAAAAAGCAGAATTACCGGTGAAGATCAGGATAAACTTATAGATGAATATTTAGAGAAGGTGGTGGCCTAATGAAAAATTTGGCTATAGCACGGCGTTATGCCAAAGCGCTTCTGCTTATTGGTAAAGAAGACGGACAGGCTGAAACCTATAGAGAGGAACTGGATGGTATCGCAGGGTTGGTTTCAAGAGAGGCAGAGCTTGAGCAGGCGATTTGCAATCCTCTTTATGATGTTTCAAGCCGTAAAAAGGTATTGCAGGCAATCATTGATAAATTGAGTCCTTCTAAAACCATGAGAAGTTATCTTCTATTGCTTTTTGATAAAGGAAGGATTGGGTTCCTGCAGAGTATAAGCGAATTTTATCACACGCTTGCTGATGAGTTAAAGGGCGTTGCTCGTGCCAGCCTGATTTCGGCTACTGAGCTTACATCGGAAACCGTTGAAAAAATCAGCAATGCTTTATCAAAAAGGACTGGTAAGGAAGTTATTCTTGAGGTAAAACAGGATGCTGGACTTATAGGTGGGATTATTACGAGGATTGGGGATCTTGTTTTAGATGGCAGTGTTAAAACACAATTACTCAACATGAGAGAATCTTTAAAAAGGGGTGAGAGTGTCTAATGGAACTAAAAGCTGAAGAAATAAGTCAAATAATTAGAGATCAGATTGTAGATTACGACAAGAAGGTTGAGTTAAGCGAGACAGGAGTCGTGTTGTCGGTAGGTGATGGTATTGCCAGGGTATATGGCCTTGAAAAGGCAATGGCTTTGGAGCTTGTTGAATTTCCGGGTAATATTTTAGGGCTTGTATTGAACCTTGAGGAAGATAATGTCGGTGTTGCCATTATGGGCGAAGATACCAACATTAAGGAGGGTGATATTGTCAAGCGTACCGGACGTATTGCTCAGGTTCCTGTGGGTGAAGCAGTTCTGGGACGTGTTGTTTCGGCTGTAGGTGAACCCCTTGACGGCAAAGGCCCTATTGATACAAAAGAGTTCAGCAGGGTTGAGAGGGTTGCACCCGGCGTTATTGAAAGAAAAGGTGTGCATGAACCATGTTATACCGGTTTGAAAGCCATTGATTCCATGACGCCTGTTGGCCGCGGCCAGCGGGAACTTATTATCGGTGACCGGCAGATCGGAAAAACAGCTATTGCGATTGATGCAATCCTGGCGCAAAAGAACACGGATGTATATTGTATTTATGTTGCCTGTGGCCAGAAGCAGTCGACCGTAGCCCAGGTTCATGCCATTCTTGAGAAGCATGGAGCTATGGAATATACAACCATTGTTTCCGCATGTGCAAGCGATCCTGCGACACTGCAGTACGTAGCGCCTTATGCGGGATGTGCGATGGGCGAATATTTCCGCGATAAAGGTCAGCATGCTCTTATTATATATGATGACCTTTCCAAGCAGGCAGCTGCCTACCGTCAGGTTTCTCTGCTTTTGAGACGTCCCCCGGGCCGTGAAGCATATCCCGGCGACATTTTCTACAATCACTCACGTCTCCTTGAACGTGCGGCTAAAGTCAATGATGAGCTTGGCGCAGGTTCTTTGACAGCACTGCCGATCATTGAAACTCAGGCCGGTGACGTGTCTGCTTATATTCCGACAAATGTTATTTCCATTACCGATGGGCAGATATATCTTGAGCCGGCTCTGTTTTTTGCCGGTGTCAGGCCGGCGATTAATGTGGGTCTTTCGGTTTCGCGTGTTGGTGGAGCGGCACAGGTCAAGGCAATGAAACAGGTGGCCGGTAGTCTTCGACTCGATCTGGCTCAGTATCGGGAGCTTGAGGCATTTGCCGCGTTTGGCAGCGATCTGGATAAAGCAACTCAGGCCCAGCTGACCCGAGGCGCAAGGCTGGTTGAAATCTTAAAACAACCCCAATATCATCCTTTGCCGATGGAAAAGCAGGTGTCCATGCTTTATGCTGGAACAAAAGGCTTTTTAGATAAATATCCTGTTGATGTTATGGCAAAATATGAGGCAGGTCTTTATCTGTTTATCGAAGCCAAGTATCCACAGATATTTAAAGAGCTTGAAGAGAAAAAACAGATCTCGGTTGATCTGGATAAGATAATGTCGGAAGCCTTGAGGGCATATGACGACGAGTTCAAGGATACAATAAAATAAGCGGCATACAGCTGTCTGAATGATTATAACACTAAAGCGTAACCTGTAACCTGTAATAATATAAGGGCTGAGCTTTATGGCGACATTAAAAGAAGTTGAATTAAAAATAACTGCGGTAAAAAAGACAAAGCAGATTACAAAGGCCATGAATATGGTGGCCACCTCCAGACTTCGGAGTTCTCAAGCAACAATGGGAGCGTTTAGGCCGTATGCCACCAAGTTTTCTGAAGTTCTTGGAAGCCTTGCGGAAAAAGCAGGAGAGGAAACCAGCCCGCTTTTGATGCCACGCGAAAAGGTTAAGAAGATTAATGTTATTTTATGTACTTCTGATAGAGGTTTATGCGGCGGCTTTAACACAAACCTGATTTCAAAGGCTGAAAAATTTTTAAACGAAAAATCAGAGCAAAACATTGAAGTAGCATTTACCAATTTTGGCAAAAAAGGGCGTGACTGGTGTCGTAGAAAGGCAATACCGATCTTGGGCGAGCATCTCGGGATTGTCGGAGCCAAATTTGGATTTAATATAGCAGCTGTTTCCGGCCAGAAGGCTGTTGATGGGTTTCTTGATGAAGAATATGATGAGGTTTATATCATATATTCGGAATTTATCAGCATGGCCAGACAGGTTCCTGCGCTTAAGCAGATTCTTCCAATACCGCCCATTGAATTGCCTGAGGAAGAAACGACTGGGGAGGAAAAGCCTTATCTTGCGGAACATATCTGCGAGCCTTCAACAGACGAACTGTTGAGAGATATGCTCCCAAAGAATATTTGTGTTCAGTTATACAGTGCTCTTTTGGAGACATCAACAAGTGAACATGCCGCGCGTATGAACGCTATGAATAATGCAACAAAAGCCTGTGACGATATAGTTGAAAGCCTCACTTTGGCGTATAACAAGGCCAGGCAGGCAGCTATTACCGCTGATTTGATGGATATCGTCGGTGGTGCTGAGGCGCTTAAAGGGTAATCCTGAAAACAGTTAATCGTTATTTGTTAATCGTTAATCGAATAACGGGGAACCAATAACAAATTTGGAGGTCTATAGATGGGAGAGAACATAGGTAAAATTACACAGGTTATGGGGCCTGTAGTTGATGTTGAGTTTGAGCAGGGAAAATTGCCTACAATCCTTACCGCTCTTCTGATTACCAACACGACTATTAACGATGAACCGGACAATCTTGTTGTTGAGGTTGCTCAGCATCTGGGTGATAATGTTGTCCGTACTATTGCTATGGATGTTACAGATGGTCTTGTGCGCGGGATGCCTGTTAAAGATACCGGCAAACCTATAATGATGCCGGTTGGTCAGGCCGGGCTTGGTCGTGTTCTCAACGTGGTTGGAAAACCTGTGGATGGTTTAGGCCCGATAAGCCAGGAAAAGATGATGCCTATACACCGCTTAGCTCCGAAATTTACTGAGCAGGATACAACGGTTCGTGTTCTTGAAACCGGTGTTAAGGTTATTGATCTGCTTGTGCCCTTCCCCCGCGGTGGTAAGATGGGAATGTTTGGAGGCGCCGGAGTCGGAAAAACAGTTGTTATGATGGAGATGGTTCATAACATAGCAATGCAGCATGGTGGTATATCCGTATTTGCCGGTGTTGGCGAGCGAACCCGTGAGGGAAATGACCTTTACCATGAAATGAAGGCCTCGGGCGTTCTCCCAAAGGCTGCTCTTATTTATGGACAGATGACCGAGCCTCCAGGAGCAAGGGCGCGTGTTGCGCTTTCCGCGCTTACTGCTGCGGAATATTTCCGTGATGAAGAGGGCCAGGACGTTTTGATATTTATTGATAATATATTCCGTTTTACTCAGGCCGGATCTGAGGTTTCAGCCCTTCTTGGACGGATGCCTTCTGCCTGTGGGTATCAACCAACATTGGCAGTTGATCTTGGCGTGCTTCAGGAGCGGATTACATCAACCGATAAAGGCTCTATTACCGCGGTTCAGTGTGTTTACGTTCCCGCAGACGATTTGACGGATCCAGCGCCTGCCACAACATTTGCCCATCTAGACGGAACAGTTGTTCTTTCCCGCGCAATTACTGAGCTTGGAATTTATCCGGCTGTGGATCCTCTTGATTCGTCTTCGAGGATTCTTGATGCCGCTTATATAGGTGAGGAGCATTACCATGTTTCACGTTCGGTTCAGAATATGCTGCAGAAATATAAAGAGCTTCAGGATATCATCGCGATTCTCGGCATTGAAGAGCTGTCCGAGGAGGATAAGGTTACTGTTGGGCGCGCAAGGAGGATACAGAGATTCCTTTCACAACCATTCCATGTAGCGGAAACTTTTACCGGAAAACCTGGTAAATATGTAAAAATTGAAGATACTGTTCGAGCATTTAAGGAGATTTGTGAAGGCAAACATGATGATGTTCCTGAACAGGCATTTTATATGGTTGGAGGTATTGAAGATGTTGTTGAAAAAGCCAAACAGATGTCTGCTGCATAAATTATAAGAAAGAGGGTAAATTATGGCTGGAAATATTCGATTAGAAGTAGTTACGCCGGAAGCATCTGTTGTTAGTGAAGATGCTCAGATAGTCGTAGGGCCCGGTACCCTTGGAGAGTTTGGTGTTTTGACAGGCCATACCCCTTTTTTGACAACCCTTAAATTGGGTACGCTTCGTTATAAAGATGCTAATGGGGTTGAAAAATGCGTTTTTATCAGCGGCGGATTTGCAGAGGCGCTTCCTGATAAGGTCACCATATTAGCCGAGTCTGCTGAAAGGAGACGCGATATAGATATGGAACGTGTTAAAAGTGCTTTAAAACGCGCCCAGGAGCGTTTGGCCTCAAAGAAACCGGATATTAATTATGAAAGAGCCAGAGCTGCTTTGCAAAGGGCTTTATATCGTATTAAGCTTGCTGAAACAATAAGGTAAGGGTTGCATTGACATGAAACCTGTTTTGGCCTGAAATAACAGGTAAATTATTTTATAAATACTGCAAAAAGGGCGGACCATAATATGGTTTGCCCTTTTTTATTAATTAAGGTTGGTGATAGATGCAAAATATTGCGGGGAATGTTGCTGTTATTATTCTGGCGGCAGGAATGGGTACACGCATGAAGTCCGATAAGGCCAAGGTGCTGCATAAAATTCTTGGCAAACCCATGGTGATGTATGTTGTCCAAACAGCAAAAAGGGTTGTCGGGAATAATGTGATAATGGTTGTGGGCAACCAGGCTGACAAGATACGTGAAATAGTATCGGAAAATAATGAGTTGATTTATGCTATACAGAAAGATCAGCTCGGAACAGGTCATGCGGTTTTGTGTGCGCTGCCTTATATCCCTGAACATATAGAAGATGTGGTTATATTGTGTGGTGATGTGCCGCTGCTTAGTTCAGATACCGTTGTACGGCTTATAGATGATCATATTAAGGCAAAACGCGATATATCCCTTTTAGCGGTTGAGATCGACAATCCTACAGGTTACGGCAGGGTTATATTGGATGAAGACTTGCACGTTTCTAAAATAGTTGAAGAAGCGGATGCAACAGATGAACAAAAAAAGATAAAGACTATAAACGCGGGGATCTATTGCGTAAAAAAGGAGTTTTTATTAAATTATCTGGGAAAGATAAAATCGGATAATGCTCAAGCCGAACTTTATTTTACAGATATAGTCGAAATAGGATATAGAGAAAAAAAGGTTGTCGGAGTACTGGCGAGTAGAGATTATGAAGAGGTTATGGGCGTTAATACATGCCAGGATCTAATAGCGGTTGAGGCTGTCATGCATAAAAGGTCAGGTAAAATATCTTGACTTTAGCTTATAAAAAAGATTAAATGTAATTAATGAGGTGTAAGATTGGATAATGAGTTAATTTTGCGACAGTTTGAAGAAATTGAGGAAAAAGTTGTAAGATTAGTTGATCTTTGCAAGTCACATGAAGCGACTAATGCAGAACTTAAAAAAAGAATTGAAAAATTGGAACATGAGCTTCAAAGCAGGGTTGAGGCGGAAGAGAGTTATTCAGAAGAAAGGGATTTGGTGCGGTCAAAGGTTGATGGTTTGTTGGTCAAATTAAATAATATAATAGAATCTTAACACCGGCAGCCAACAACATGAGATCTTTTAAAAATGCTTCCCGCTAAAAGCGGAATTCAAGTTCAAGTCTGCTTGCGCATTGCACGCAGACAGGGAAGGCGATCAGTTTCAGACGGATTAATAATCAGCTTTAGGCTGATTAAAATTTTAGCTTGACGCTGAAATGAAGTGACACGCAGTGAAGCATCAGCGCTAACCATCAGCGCCTAATTAGGCAAAAAAGGGGGCGCAAAGATCTCAAGATATGGTTTCGGAAAGGAAGAAGACTTATTCATTGGAACAACTACTTACAATAGAGCTATTCGGGCAGCCTTATAAATTTAAAGCTGAATCAGAAATCACAGAGGCAAAAGAGGTCGCTGCACTACTGGTAAAAGAGGTAGCCAAAGTCGAAACTCAGCAATCAGGCCAAACATCTGATATTACGAGGCTGGCGATATTGATTGCAGCAGCTCTAAACATTGCTAATGAAAATTTTGAGCTAAAAAGGAATTATTCGTATTTATTACAGGAGCTTTCTGAACGTTCAGCAAATTTAATACATACATTAAGTGCTAATATGCAATAATATAAGCAGCTGTCAGGTTGCAACTAAATGAATAAGCGGATCGCTTAAAAGGTACGGCCCCTGCCGTGTTCGTGATTGGAAGATGTTCTTTGACCCAACATTCATATTTAAGGGAGCTTTCACTGGTTTTGGTGAGCAGGTTCTGCTTGTACAGAAAAGCCTAAAGAAACCATAAGGCGCCCACTTTGAGCCTTGGCTCAAAGACCTTCTAACACGGCTATTTGGCGGGGGTCTTCCTTATTTACAAATAGGACGTTAACTTTAAATAAAGAGTATATTGTCAATCCAATTCAGCTTTTCGAACATCTCATCCCAAATCCACCTTACATTATTTGAGACTTTTGCAAAATGCCCCCTTTTGGCTAATTGATCGCTGATGGTTAGCGCTAATGGTTAGCGCTGATGCTTCACTGCGTGTCACTGCGTGTCACTTTTTAATCAGCCTAAGGCTGATTAATTCTTGAAATACTATATGTATTCCTACAGTTAATCCGTCTGCGGCGGATCGCCTTTCCTGCGTGCAACGCACAGGCGGGCTTGAAGTTGAGCAAAATTAATAGTAGGTTTCAAGCGCCATTTTAATAATTTTGCTTTAGTGCAAATTATGTAGTTTTATATATATCCATGGAGATTAGCAATGAATGCATATAATATATTATTTGGCATAATCGGCTTAATGTTAGGTTGTGTCATTGCCTATTGGGTGAAGGGAAGGATTATTTCTCAGAAGCTTAAGTCTGCTGAGTTAGAGTCATCACGGCTGGTAGAAGATGCTAAACGGAGATCGAAAACACTGATAAAAGAGGCTGCGCTCGAAGCAAAAGATAGACTTTTCAACATGAAAAGTGAATTTGATGCTGAAACAAAAGAGACTCAAGCTGAATTAAAGAAAAAAGAAAGAAGGTTGATACAGAAAGAGGAGAGTGTTGATAGAAAAATTGAGCAACTTGAGCAGAGAGACAGGGAGATTTTCGGAAAAGAAAAGCAGTTGGCAAGAAATGTTGAGCAAGTTGAGCAAAGTGAAGCAAAATATAATAACTTAATAGAAGAACAAAAAAAACAGCTTGAAAAGATTTCCGGATTGGCGGCAGGGCAGGCCAAGGAGTTATTGATCAGGGCTATGGAAAACGAGGCGCGACATGAGTCTGCCAGACTGATTAAAAGAATAGAGAATGAAACAAAAGAAGAGGCAGATAAAACAGCTAAAAAAATTATAGCTACTGCCATCCAGAGATATGCCGGGGATTTTATTGCCGAACGAACCGTGTCTGTTGTGCAACTTCCCAACGATGAGATGAAGGGGCGTATAATCGGAAGAGAGGGGCGTAATATACGCGCTATTGAGGCTGCTACAGGCATCGATCTTATTATAGATGATACTCCTGAGGCGGTTATACTGTCTGGTTTTAATCCTGTCAGGCGGGAGGTGGCTCGGCTTTCACTTTTGAGGTTGATATCAGACGGTCGAATACATCCGGCGCGGATAGAAGATGTTGTAAAAAAGGTTGAACAGGAAATTGATTTGGCAATAAAGGAGGCAGGAGAACAGGCTGCCTTTGATTTAGGAGTTCATGGTATTCATAATGAGCTAATTAAGATTGTCGGTAGATTAAAATTTCGAACAAGTTATTCGCAGAATGTTCTGCAGCATTCAGTTGAGGTGGGGTTTTTATGTGGTATTATGGCTTCTGAATTAGGACTTAATCAAAAACTGGCAAGACGTATGGGATTATTGCATGATATTGGAAAAGCAGTGGATCACGAGGTCGAAGGGCCACATGCTTTGATCGGTTCTAAGCTTGCTAAAAAATTTGGTGAAGCCACTAAAATTGTAAATGCTATAGCTGCTCATCATGAGAATATACCACCTAGTTCGGTCTATGATTTGTTGGTACAGGCTGCTGACGGGCTTTCCGGGGCAAGGCCTGGAGCTAGAAAAGAATTACTTGAAAATTATATTAAACGGCTGGAAGATCTTGAAAAAATAGCTAATTCATTTAAAGGAGTTTCAAACACTTACGCTATTCAGGCCGGCAGGGAACTTAGAGTAATAGTCGAAAGTGAAATAATTTCAGATGAGGAGTCAGTTTTTTTAAGCAAAGATATTGCAAAAAAGATTCAAGAGTCATTAACATTCCCGGGTCAGATCAAGGTTACAGTTATTAGAGAAACCAGAGCAGTGGAATATGCAAACAAATAACTCTTAGGGTTAGCTCAAAAATAAGCGCCTGAAATGCCTGAAGTTAAGGGATTCTGCTGGTTGATACAGGTTTCTTAAGCCAATGCATACATGATGAGGGCAGACTTTAGGCACTCATATCTGTACCAAATGCGTGCTGACTTGATATAAATTAGGAATTGAATCATGAATGTAATTGAGACGCTTCAAGAGCGTGGTTTTATTGAAAAAACCACTCATAACGATGAGTTGGTTGAATATTTTGATCAGGGGAATATTACTGGTTATATCGGTTTTGATCCAACAGCATCAAGCCTGCATATTGGAAGCCTTGTGCCTATAATGTCGCTTGCCCATATGCAGAAGCATGGGCACCGTCCCATAGCTCTTATTGGAGGCGGGACAGGGCTTGTTGGAGACCCGAGCGGCAAGACTGAGATGCGAAAGCTGCTTACGCCTGAAATAGTGGAACATAATGCGCGGGGGATAGAAAAGCAACTGTCTCGCTTTATAGATTTCAGCAAAGGGAAAGCCCTTATATTAAACAATGCCGACTGGTTGACCGAATTAAAATATATACCTTTTCTCAGAGACATCGGAAGGCATTTCAGCGTCAATCGAATGATAAAGGCGGAAAGCTATAAGATGCGCCTTGAAGCAGAAGAGGGGTTGAACTTTATTGAATTCAATTACATGCTTTTACAGGCATATGATTTCCTAAATCTTTTTGATAAATATGGTTGCAGGCTTCAGATGGGAGGAAGCGACCAGTGGGGGAATATAATTAGCGGTATTGAGCTTGTTCGAAAGATGCGCAGAGAGACCGTTTTTGGTATAATCTCTCCATTGATTACTACAAGTAACGGCGCAAAGATGGGAAAAACAGCCGATGGAGCTGTTTGGCTTGATTCTGAAAGAACGAGTCCATATGAATATTATCAATACTGGATCAATACAGATGATGATGATGTTGTTCGTTTTTTGGCCCTTTATACTTTTTTGCCTATAGATGAAATTAGAGATGTTGAAAAGCTGGAGGATGATGATTTAAACAGCGCTAAAACGGTACTTGCTTTTGAAACAACTCAACTTGTTCATGGTCGACAGGAGGCGGTAAAAGCTTATAATGCAGCATCAAGTATGTTTGGTACTCGTATTGTGCCGGAGAGGATAATGCCTGCAAGCACTATCCCGCGAGATAAGGCCGATTTTGATGATATTTCAGTGCCGAATTCATTTTTTGATTTAGAACAGATCCAGGCAGGCATTCCTGCATTTAAATTATTTCATCTTGCAGGGCTTGCCCCATCAGGAAGTGCGGCAATGAGGCTGATCAAGCAGGGTGGGGCATATATAAATAACAATCGAATTAATTCAACTGAATATATGATAAACGAGAATGACCTTAATAATAAGGAGATATTGTTAAGGGCGGGTAAAAAACATTTTCACAAAATAAAGATTAGATGTTAAATATGACAAGCCCGTAAAAAATTGGTTTTTTTACCACAGGGGGTGCAGAGAAAATTTTGTAATTTTAAATAATTATTTATATATCCTTTGTGGTAAATTCGTTTTTTTACAATACCATAAAATATGATGACTTCTTAAAAATCCTGCTTGACAATTATAAGTTTTACATACATTATAATTTATTTATATGATCAAAAATTTATGCAGCAAGACAGGGATTACATTTGCTTTTGCAGTTCAGATAAATATATTTTTATATATCAATAAAAATTAAGAAAAAACTTCTTGACATCATGCAAAAGATATTATAGAAATGCCTTTTTGGAAAACAGCGAGCATATTTTTTGAAGCCTGCTGCAGAGAATTTTAATCTTGATCTTTGAAAACTAAATAGTGACAGCTTGTGAGTTAGGTCTCTTGTAAATTTGTTGCAAAAGCAACTTAAAGAAATTTAATTGGAGAGTTTGATCCTGGCTCAGAATGAACGCTAGCGGCGTGCTTAACACATGCAAG
>DATKWZ010000021.1 GCA_035529315.1 Anaerolineae bacterium | reverse complement strand
GCAACCCGTGCGCTACGCAGTCGTTTGATGGTGACCATGGAACCCGATGAGGTATTACCGCTTTTAGCTGAGTACAAAGATGTCGTGATTCGACTGCATACGGTGATTGAAAAAATGTCTCAGGCTTGCAGTCTTGAGTATCGCGTACCTCGATCTATTAAGAGGATGCTTGGCGATAACAGCGATGAAAAGCCGACCGCTGAAGTAGAAGAACTGGAAGAATCGAAGGTAAAACAAAAAAAGAAATAACCACCAGTGCTGTTCCTGAACTGCCTGCTGGCATGTAACGCTATAACGAGCATATATATCAAATACGACCTCCTTGTTTGGGAATGGCCCTTAATTATCACGATAATCGCAGGCAAGAAGTTGAACATGACAGACTTGCCAACTATCATGGACTGCATACTTTGCGAGGATATTAAAGTAATGAAGCGGAAAAAAGAGCGGTTGAGTTATAAAAAACAACAAAAGCAACTCTAATGACTAAAAAAATATAAATTAATCTGAAATGAACGTATCCCATGACGACATAGCGTCTCTGGCGCAACTGATAGCAGAGCAGGTAAGGGCGGACATTCTGTCAAACATCGCCCCGGGCAGGTGGCTCACCTTTCCAGAGGCTATGTTGTATGCCAAGGTCAAATCAAGAGATACGATGCGAAAATGGATTGATAACGGCTATATCTACGCTCATAAACGATCAGGACAATGGATAATTGATCGGCAATCAATTGACGATTGGTTCTTGTCAGAGAGAGTATAATAATTGACATGAGATTAAAAATAAATTATGGCCTGTCTATGGCTATATTATGGAAACGTCCCAAAACAGGCACATATTATGCTCAATGGCAGGAAAACGGAAAAGCCAGAAGAAAAGCCCTGTGCTTCTCAGGCCAGCGAAGAGCAACAAAAGACAAACGGATTGCAATCCGCCTGTTCAATCAATTCCAGCGTGAATTAATTGCCGGAAAAGTCAAACCGATTTCCGAAGGAATTAATATATGTTTTTTCGATTTTGTGAACGAGTTCCTCACGGCCCTCGTTGTAAGTGAAGAAACACTCCGGCTGTATAACGATGCCCTCAAAAAAGCCCAATCCTGCTGGGGAAACATCCCGCTTGGGCTTATTAGCAGCAAGCATCTTGATAAACTAATCTCTGATATGTTTCGGGCAGGTCTCAAAGCACCTACCATAAACAAAAACTTTCGCCATGTAAAAGCTGCTTTAAAAAAGGCGCAAAAGTGGAAATATATCAAATATCTCGATTTTCCAAAGCAGATAACCGAAGAAGAAAAAGACAGGTATTTTACGGTCGAGGATCTGCGCCAGCTCATGAAAACAATCACAGATCAGGAGTTTTATGACTTTTGCCTGTTCGCTGGATATACAGGTCTGCGTTCAGGGGAGATTATAAGATTAACATGGAAAGATATTGACCAGCCATCTGAAGGTTATATCCACGTTTCATCAAAGCAGAAAAACAGGAAAGTCTCGACCATCCCTATTCATCCCAGCGCCAGAGCTATCCTTGAACAATATCAGCATTTGGACAGAGAAAGAATATTCAGGTTTAAAACCGTTTCGTGGATATCACAAAAATTCAAGGCGTGTGTTCGTAAAGCCGGTCTTAAAGACTCCTATCGTTTTCACGATCTGCGACACACTTTCGCGTCTCATCTGGCCATGAAGGGCGAATCCCTCCAAGCCATTCAGGGTCTTATGCGGCATAAATCGTATGAGTCCACAAAACGATATGCCCACTTGTCTCCGGATTATCTATCAGAGGTAATAAAGAGGTTGAATTATGGCCCTATGTCGATCGGGGAATTTAAGAAATAGACGGTGAGAATCAGTACAGTTTAAGTACAGTAGCATGTAACTCTTTGATTTCTTTATGCGTTTTATGGGCTTTTAAGTCCCTTGCGTCTACCAATTCCGCCACCCAGGCAAAAAAGCTTAGTTATTTTTTGGAAACTATTAATTTAATTTTTCGAAAATTGCAAGCCAGAAAGATTTACTTCAATGTTCTGTTTATTTAGAAGTAAGTGTATGGAGCGCAATCTTACAAAGCTCATCCTCTCCTCGTAATGTTTTTACGATATTTTTAATTTCAAAGCTGCTTGAAAGCATCTCAATTAATTTTATCATACTCTTGCGCTGCAACTCATAAGATAGAAACACAACCCCTTTGGGTCGAATATATTTTTGGATAAGATTGATAACCGGCTCTATATCTACGTCTTTGTAAACCAGTTCAGAACCGCAGATAATATTATATTCTCCTTTTATATCAGGATCGTTCCAATCCAGCTTCATTACAGATACATTGCTTAAATTATTTTGTTTTGCATTAATCCGCAACAATTCCAGAGTGTCCTCATCATAGTCGGTGATTGTTACGTCGTACCCAAAGGCGCTCAGGAAAAGGCCGGTTACCCCCATTCCAGCGCCGATTTCAAGTATTTTCTGATCTTTTTGAATGCCGATTTGAATTAAATGATCAGCCAATATTATTGAAGCTTCCCAGATTTTAACCCAGAAAGGAAAACTGTTTGCATCTTCCTCTCCATGCTGCAAAAGCTTGTCAACAAAGGGGTCGTTTATTTTAACACAGTAAAGCTCAAGCTTTTTCCCCCTTATGGAAACAGGCCTGAGCTCCAGTTCATATTTGTCTCTTACAGACATTGTATCCATTTATAAAATCCTCTAATCTTCTAATTCCACCTAATTACAACTTGTCAAATAATATGTCATCTGATAATTTGTTGCAATGAAAAAATCATGCGATAATCCAACATTAATTCTGGCATCCAAATCTCCGCGACGCCGATATCTTTTAGAACAGGCAGGGCTTTGCTTTTCTGTTATCCCGAGCGATTTTGACGAAAAGTCCGTATCTTTGTCTCCGCCTGAAACTTATGTACCTGAAACTTATGTAAGGGTTCTGGCAGAAAAAAAGGCTCATGATGTGTCAAAAAGGTATCCTGAAACCTGGGTTATCGGAGCTGATACAATTGTACTCATAGGCGACACCATCCTCGGCAAACCCGGCTCAAAAGCAGAAGCAAAATCAATGTTAAAATGCCTTGGCAATCAAGTCCATCAAGTTCTAACGGGCTATTGTATATGCTGCGAAGCTAAGAATAAAAGCTTTTCAGAAACAATAAGAACCGAAGTTCTTTTTAAAGATCTGGCTGACGAGGAAATCGAGTGGTATATTAATACAAAGGAACCTTTTGACAAGGCAGGAGCATATGCCATTCAGGGGCTCGGCACCTTTCTGGTAAAAAGCATTAACGGGTCTTATACAAATGTCGTCGGACTGCCTGTATGCGAAGTCATTGAGTTTCTTATAAAGGAAGGGGTTGTGGGTGTCAGGGATCGGGAATCAGGGATCGGGGGTCGGTCGCCGGAGGGCGAATGATAGAGGATGACTGGAGCTTGAAAAAAAGATTAGAAAATATAACAGGCAGGATCAAAACTGCCGCTCTTTCATGTGGAAGAAAGCCTGAAAGCGTCAGGCTTGTGGCTGTGAGCAAAACCATGCCTGCTGACAGAGTGAAAGAGGCAATTAACGCTGGAGTTACAACCCTTGGCGAAAGTTATATCCAGGAAGCCAGGGAAAAGTTCAATGTTTTGTCATCTTATAATGTGTCGTGGCATTTTATCGGCCACCTGCAAACCAATAAGACAAAGTATGCCGTAAGGCTCTTTGATGTCATTCATACTGTAGATTCATTCAAACTGGCGCTTGAATTAAATAAACAGTCAAAAAAAATAAATAAAATCCAGCAAATTCTGATACAGATAAACATCGGCAGAGAATCTTCAAAATCAGGAATATATAAACAGGACGCGCTTAAGCTGGTAAAAGAAATAAGCGGTCTTGAAAATCTGGCTATTAAAGGGCTTATGATAATGCCCCCGTTTTTTGACGATCCTGAAAAGGTTCGCCCATATTTTTCAGCACTTCGCAACCTGCGCGATCACATAAAGGAAGAGACTGTAGAAAATGTATCAATGGAAGAACTGTCCATGGGTATGACGGGTGATTTCGAGGCCGCCATAGAGGAGGGGGCAACACTTGTCAGGATAGGAACCGCAATTTTTGGGAAGAGAAATTGAAAATTCTGCTTCATATATGCTGCGCGCCCTGTGCAATATATCCGGTTAAGATTCTCCGCAAGCAAAATATGGAGGTCATGGGTTTTTTTTATAAACACAACATCCATCCTTATCAGGAATGCGTGAAAAGGCAGAAGGCTCTGCAGTCTTATGCAGAGTCAATTGATCTTCGCGTTGTTTATCAGGAAGGTTACGATCTTGAAGGCTTTATTCAAAATGTTGTATTCAGGGAATCAGAGCGCTGTTCCTACTGTTATCATGACCGCCTGAGGGCAACCGCTCTTGTGGCAAAACGCGGCAAGTTTGATTATTTTACATCCACCCTTTTATACAGCAAATTCCAGAAGCATGACATGATAAAATCAATGGGTGAATCAATCGGCAAAAAGGTGGGCGTTCCATTTTATTACAAAGACTTCCGCATTGGATGGAAACAGGGGATCGAGGAGTCAAAACAGCTCGGCATCTACCGGCAGCAATACTGCGGGTGTGTTTACAGTGAAAAAGAAAGATATTACTCTAATGAACTTAGCGCACCTTCGCTGCGAACATGAGTGCCTAAAGTGAGCTAAAGTATTTAAAGTGCCTAAAGTTGTGGTACGCCTTCGGCGTGATAGTTGATAACCCAAAAACACATAGAGCCTGCCCCAATTGTGCGTTGACGGCTTACTGCCAGCCGGTGCAGGCAAGAAGAAACCTATATCAAATGATAGAATTCCTTAACTTTAGGCATTTTAGGCACTTTAATATACTTTAGGCACTTTTCGCCCAGCAATTCATGAAGTCTTATCATACCTAATTCATTATGCAAAAATGGAAATTCCTATACTGTTGAGTCACTATGTTTTCTAATTTCATATATCTCATAATTGTACTTCTTATATATACCACTTACCCGCCTCCTGAAGAACCGAATTTTACGCTACTCGAAACTTCAGCTCTGTTCTTGAGCTTGATTATTGCTTTTATATTTTTTACCAGGCTACAATTCCGCACACTTGAAAAACAGATTTCAAAGCAAAGCCCTTATAATCTTGATCATAAATTCAATTCAACCCTGAGCAGGCTGTCTATAACGGCAATCGTGCTTTTTACCATAAATATTTATGGACTTAGTCTCCCATCGTTTTTAATAAACCTATCTGTTTTTATAACCATCCCTACTTTGCAGGCGCTGCTTTTTATCGGGCTTTTTGTATTCTATACCGCAATTGTATGGGGCTTTGCTTACAGGGCTTATCAAAAGCTCAACATGGACGGCATGTCCAGGCAGGCATACATTTTTTCCAACATTTTATTCTCAATACCTGTGCTTATCCCCTGGTTTCTGTTATCCGGAATCGCCGACATTATTAATGCGCTTCCCTTTGAATTACCGAAATATCTTCTTTCCTCAACTGAGGGAGAAATAATATATTTTATGGTTTTTCTACTTGGTGTTTCTATTATCGGGCCGGCAATGATCCGGAAATTCTGGAGATGTAAACCGCTTGAACCGGGATTTCATAGAGATCGCATCGAAAACCTGTGTAAAAAAGCAAAGGTTGAATATGCTGAAATTCTATCCTGGCCCATATTAGGCGGCAGGATGATCACCGCAGGGGTTATGGGACTGGTTAAGAAATTCCGCTATGTTCTTGTTACAAAAACCCTCCTCCGGTATCTTGAACCCGAAGAAATTGATGCTGTAATCGCCCACGAAATCGGGCATATAAATAAAAAACACCTTTGGTTTTATCTGCTTTTTTTTGTCGGTTATATTGTCTTTTTATATGCGGCACTTGACCTGATCATCTACTTGATTATTTATGCTGATCCATTATTCAGCATTATAAACATAGCCGGTTTTGACCGGACTTCCGTATATTCAACAGCATTGAGTCTTGTCACAATCATAATTTTCCTTGTCTATTTCCGCTTTCTTTTTGGATTCTTTATGCGCAACTTCGAACGTCAGGCAGATATCCACGTTTATACGCTTTTCAAAAGTTCAAAACCGCTTATCTCAGCCCTTGAAAAGATAGCCTTTACAAGCGGGCAACCACCTGACAAGCCAAACTGGCACCATTTCAGCATTAAAGAACGGATAAAATATCTAAAAAAATGTGAAACAGACAAAAGATGGATAATCTTTCATAACCAAAAAATAAGGAGAAGCATAGCTGCCTATATAGCGGGAATTATTTTAATAGGAGGAATTGGATATAAGCTGAATTTCGGCGAAACCAAAGAAAGATTAAACAACTATTTTTTTGAAAAAACAATTCTAAGACAGCTTGAAAAAACGCCCAACAACCCCGGACTGCATAGCACTTTGGGCGATCTGTTTTACAGTAGAAAAAATTATGCAAAGGCTATTGAAGCTTATGAACGCTCATTAACCTGTTTGCCTGATAATCCGCAGGTGCTGAATAATCTGGCGTGGCTTTTTGCCGCATGTGATGATGAAAAATTCCACAACCCGAAACGCGCGCTCATCTTAGCAAAAAAAGCGCTGCAGCTAAAAGAGGCCCCGTACATACTTGACACCCTTGCTGAGAGCTTCTATGTTAACAACCAGGTACAAGATGCAATCGTCGCGGGAAGAAGAGCTCTATCCCTGGCAAAAAAGAATCGTTCCTATTATGAAAAACAGTTGGAAAAGTTTGTTAAAGCAGCGCCCCTCATTATCCCATAAACGGCCTTCTGACAATAGTATCCTTTTTCCAACGCTTATCATCCCGATAAGGATATTCGATGTTAAAATGAAGCCCTCGGCTTTCCTTCCTGTGCCTGGCGCACCTGATAATCAGTTCAGCTACTGTAGCAATGTTTCGCAGTTCAATAAGATCTGAAGAGATCTTAACACCCTGGTAATACTCCTGTATCTCATTTTGTATATTTTCAATGCGCCGCTTTGCCCTGTCCAGCCGTTTGTTTGATCTGACTATTCCAACATAGTTCCACATAAATCTGCGTATTTCATCCCAGTTATGCGAAACCATAATAGCCTCATCACTGTCGGTTGTGCCTGCCTCATCCCATAGAGGAGGAACAGGCATCGAGCCGGAATTCAGAGAAGCCTTAATATTAATATCCTCTGCGGCCTGCTTTGAAGCTGTATGGGCATATACAAGGGCCTCAATTAAAGAATTACTTGCAAGCCTGTTGGCTCCGTGCAGACCTGTGCATGCAGTCTCCCCTATTGCATATAAACCGCGAATATCGGTTCTACCGAACATATCCGTCACAACTCCGCCACACATATAATGGGCCGCAGGAACGACGGGAATAGGCTCCTTTGTCATATCTATGCCGAATGTAAGACATTTTTTATATAAATTAGGAAACCGATCCTTCACGAATTCAGGGTTCTTATGGGATATGTCGAGGAAGACAAAATCATCCCCGCTCTTTTTCAGCTCCAAGTCAATAGCGCGTGCAACCACATCCCGGCAAGCCAGCTCTTTTTGCGGATCATATCGTTCCATAAATCGATTTCCGGCAGAGTCAATAAGAATTCCTCCTTCACCCCTTACGGCCTCCGATATCAGGAAATTCTTAGCTTCAGGATGATACAGGCAGGTTGGATGAAACTGAACAAATTCCAGGTTCGCTACAGTAGCGCCCGCTCTATAGCCCATTGCTATTCCATCACCCGTAGCAACATCAGGATTGCTTGTATAAAGATACACCTTGCCCGCGCCTCCGGTGGCAAGAAGTGTAATAGAAGCACAGAAGGTTTTTACAGCGTTGGTTTGCATGTCAAGGACATATGCACCCAGGCAGTAATCTTCGTGGGTCGTAGTAACAAGCCCTCTTTTCATGCGGGTTGAACAGGTTATAAGATCAACGGCAATATGATTCTCATATAGTGTAATACGCTTATGGTTCTTAACATGTTTAACAAGAACGGTAGCAATTTCCTGGCCTGTCATGTCATTGGCATGAACAATGCGTTTTTGTGAGTGCCCGCCTTCTTGTCCTAAATCAAGCTCAGGATCCTTGTTTTGCGATTTATCTTTTAAACGCTCTTTTTCCCGAATATTGAAATGCACGCCAAAATCAATCAACTCACGAATTCTGTCCGGCCCATTTTTTACAACCATCTCCACAACCTCTGTGTTGCAAAGGCCGTCACCGGAAGCAAGAGTATCCTGGATATGTAAATTAAACGAGTCTAACTTGCCAAAAACAGAGGCAATGCCTCCCTGCGCAAGAGAGGTGTTGCTGTCCATGACCCCCTTTTTTGTAACTATAGCGACTCTGCCGAATTCCGCCATCTTAATGGCAAAAGTCAGGCCAGCCACACCGCTGCCGATTATCAAAAAGTCTGTTTTAATTTCCATTACAATAAAGATGATTTCCGGCGCTGACGCCTGACGCTAAAACCGATTAAAATACCAAAAACCAGCACACCTGCTCCACTTAAAAACCATATAATGTTTCGATGCGACAACAGCCTTAATAGTTCTTCTTCCAGATACTCCGCTTTTTTTGTCTGGTCGACAAGGTGTGAAGATGTAAGTTCATATTTTGCTTTAAGTTCTAAAAAGTCGGCAGACTCCTTCTTTAACGTATCATATGACTTACTAATTGCCACAAGCATCTCTTTGCTTCCTGAAAGCTCTGCGTTAAGTCTTTTGCTTTCCTCTTTATAGACCATGTTTTCTTTAAGCATGAAGGACGACTGAGCCGAGAGGGCTTCATGTTTTTTTTTCAATATTTCAAGTTCAAGACGACAGGGTTTATCATAAGTCAGAAACCGGGTTAGAACCCATCCTTCCCTTTCATTCGGCAGCTTGACCTGGGTCCATTCATCATCCGGTTGAAGCACTTCAACTTCCTGACCGGATTTAATCATAGCCGATATCTTGTGATCAATCCCCGGCCCTGTTCTCAATGTTATTCTAATATCATCGCTGATATACATTGTTTCAGCCTGAACAGTTGAACAAAATAAAATCATGCAAACCCCGATAAAAATAATAAATCTCATATGCGGTTTTCTCCATTAGAGGTTGCGGCCTAAAATCCGCCGTAAAAGCTGTATTAATGCCTTATATCTACGGCATGTTCTACAATTGCAGAGTTCAGACTTAATTTGATGATTTTTTATACATAACAGATTTATACAAAATTTTCAATGGTACTCGGATGTTAAAGTGTGTCCAAAAATTATTTTCCGTCTAAAAAACAGTATCTGTCAAGAACTACTTTTAAAATATTAATATATTTGTTATGTTAGTTTAAAGTTCAGAGGTTCGAGGATTAATCCTAACACCTAACACTTAACATCTAACACCTAAAACTATGATAGTATTTGATTTAAAATGTTCCAACGGCCACACCTTTGAAGGCTGGTTTGATGACAGCCGGGCCTTTGATAAGCAGAAAGCAAAAGGCATGATTGCATGCCCTGTATGCGAAGATACTGTTGTTTCAAAGGTTCCTTCCACCTTTGCGATAAAAGCCTCTCAGATAGCGGCGGGTTCTTCTCGCAGGCAGGAACATCTGGAAAACATAGGGAGAAAAATAGCGGATTTTGTGGAAAAGAACTTTGAAGATGTGGGTTGCAATTTTGCCGCGGAAGCCCTGAAAATGCATTATGGCGTTTCTGATCTAAAAAATATAAAGGGTACCAGCACAGAAAAAGAGGAAAAAATCTTAAAGAATGAGGGTATAAACTTCTTTAAAATTCCCGTGCTGACCGATCCAAACATTGACTCATAAATTAAGACTTTTGAGATAATAAAAATATGGAAACCTATCTAGACAAACTACCTTCCTTTGTTGATGCAATAAAATCGATTAAGGAAACAATTATTGCCAATATTGTGTTTATCGGCCAGGTGCCGGCTCCTACTTTCAAGGAAAAAAGACGCACCAGTGTTTTTATGGACAGGTTGGTGGAATCAGGGGTTGATGAATGCTCTACCGATGGTTATCGGAATCCCATTGCAATCATCAGAGGAACTTCTGAAACAAAACCGCCTATTTTTGTGGTTGCTCACCTTGACACACCTTTTGATGCGGAAACCGATCATAATTTCACCATCAAAGAAAATTCGATTAAAGGGCCAGGCATCTTAGATAATTCACTCGGCGCCGGGGTGCTGGCATCGTTGCCGGAGATTTTCCGCAAGTTAAATCTTCGCTTTAAATCCGATATCGTTCTGGCAGGCGTCATACAATCAATGGGGAATGGCAACCTTCGGGGCATCAGGCATCTGTTAAAGACATGGGCCACTCCGATAAGAGGGGCTGTTTGCGTAGAAGGGGTCGACCTCGGCAGGATAAACTATTATTCTTATGGAATGATTAGAGGGGAAATTGATTGCAATATACCTGCCGAAAAGGAATGGGAACATCAATTTAAGCAAAACGCTATCCTGATAGTAAATGAAGTGATTAACCAGATACTGCAACTTCGGCTGCCCCAAAGACCAAGATCCAGAGTTATTATAGGAAAAATTTCCGGCGGTTTTAAGCATGGAACAATCGCTTATAATGCAAAACTCGGCTTTGAAATACAAAGCGACTCAGACAAAATGGTAAGGGCAATTCATAACGATATTAAAGACATTGTTGCCGGCATAGGCCACAAAAGCGGAGTTGTTCTAAAAATCAGAACCATAAGCAATCTCAGGGCATCTAAATTAGAATATAATCATCCTTTGGTAAAAAGCGCTATGGCAATAATGGAAAAGCTTGGCATACAACCGATAAACGACCCAAGTGAATCAGAACTTTCCATTTTTCTTTCAAACAACATACCCGCGCTAACATTAGGCATAACAAATGGAGAAAATCATTACCTGAAAAACGCCGAGATGGAAATTGAAGCAATGTTTAAAGGGATTGCTCAACTTATAGGAGTTATTATGGCAATAGACAGCGGGATTTGTGATGGATAACAACTGGCTTAAAAAGAATACATTTCATCATTCTGAGTTTAAAGACATCAATGGTCTTGTTAAAGAAAAAACAAGAAGAAATCTTACCATTGCTTTGTGCCTGCCTACTCTGAATGAAGAAAAGACAATTGCAAAAGAGATTATTATTATTAAATCCGAACTGATGACACGCTATCCGCTTATTGATGAAATAGTTGTTATCGACTCAGGCTCGACAGACAATACAAGAAAAATTGCAAGAGAATACGGCGCCGAGGTTTATAAGGCAACCGACATTCTGCCTGATATTGAAGCGTTCAAGGGCAAGGGTGAAAATCTGTGGAAAGCTCTTTATATTACAAACAGCGATATTATTGTATATCTTGATGCTGACATAAAAAATATTCACCACAGATTTGTTTATGCCCTTGTCGGCCCCCTGATTCTTTTCGATAATATTAAATTTTCCAAGGCTTTTTACGACAGGCCGATTGCTACAGGTAAAAGCAAAATCCGGCCCACCGGCGGCGGCAGAGTTACAGAGCTTGTTATAAGGCCATTGCTGTCACTGTTTTTCCCGGAACTTACACAGATTATGCAGCCGCTTTCCGGAGAATATGCAGGCTATCGGGAAGTTTTTGAAAAAATACCTTTTCCGGTCGGATACGGCGTTGAAACGAGCATGCTTCTTGATATTTATGAGAAATGGGGGCTGGATGTAATCGCTCAGGTCGATCTTGACAGGCGCGTCCATAGAAATCAGGATACAAAAGCTTTGGGAAAGATGGCATTTGTTATCCTTAAAACCTTTTGCAATCGTATTGAAAAGCTTGGAATAGTAAATTTAAACACAGAGATGTTCGATGAAATGATTCAATATAATCTTGTTCGAAACGAATATAAGCCGGATATTTTTAAAGTTAAAGGGGTTGAGAGGCCACCGATTATTGAAATCTCGGAATATCGTAAAAAATTCAACATAATGTGAGACTCTCAAAAAAAAAAGAGGCCCGGTCCGTGGCAGTGGGAGGCTACATTTACTCACACAACAGCAAAATACGGACCGGGCTTAATTCCGGCCTCTTTAACGGGTTGGAAATAATAAGTCAAGTATTATTTTATAACCCAATTTTTTTTATTTTGCTGAATAATAACAGTCTCGTAAAAAGTCGTCACTCCGGTAGATCCCGGATCGAGTCCGGGAGGAGTCCAGATGGTCTGCAACTGCTTGAAAAGACTGGATAGCGCTAATGGTTAGCGCTGATGCTTCACTTCGTGTCACTACGTGTCCGGCTGGAGTTTATCCCGCATTTGATGCGGGGCCGGAATAACGAAAAACGGTGTTTTGGGACTTTTTACGAGTTCATCAAATTTGGTTAAACCAATTCGGATTTCAAAGGTTTCTAAGGAAATAACCTGGAAGTAATAAAATTCATTTTTGCGAGACGGAATGTCAAGGCTGTATACAGGCATCCAAAACCATATTTTATACTTCTTCGCAGATTTATTGATGAAGCCTCGGCAAAATACTTTGTCGGACAACTGACCTCGGCAATTGTATAATCAAGCCATAATATCTGAGCCAGAATCTGGTTATCAAAAACAAAATCATCTGAATTAGCATCAATCGGCAGCCGATTAAGCAATTCCCGCGAAAAAGCCCTGTACCCGGTATGATATTCGGAAAGCTTGGCGCCTGTAAGGATATTTTCCACACAGGTCAAAAATCGATTCGCTATATATTTCCACACAGGCATGCCGCCTTTTAAAGCATGCCCACCAAGAATCCTGGAGCCCAACACGCAGTGATACAGGCCATTACCTATCATGGAAGCCATGGACGGAATCAGCTTCGGAGTATACTGATAATCCGGATGAATCATGATAATAATTTCACCGCCCTCTTCCAGGGCCATCCGGTAGCAGGTCTTCTGGTTTGCCCCATAGCCGCGATTTTTTTTATGAACAAAAACCCTGGTATCAGGCAGGCTCTTTGCGATGGCAGCAGTTTCATCGTCGCTTGCATCATCAACAAGAATCACCAGATCAACAATACCCAGGCTCATAACCTCGTCATAGGTTTTACGAAGCGTCCTGGCCGCATTGTAGGCCGGCATGACAACAATAATTTTTTTATCTTTTAACATAAAATTAAATAATGAGCATTAACCCGGACACATATTTAAAATGCTGATCTTTTGAAAATAATTTTAAACCATACTGCAATGCAACACAAGCAATCCTCTTGCAGTTATTGTTTTCATTGTATTTACTCCCTTATCGATTGACATCGTAAGTTGCAATCATTATGACATTAAACCATACAACCATTTTCAAGATGTCAAATAATTTATTCTTTAAAATAAAATTCTCTTTGCGTTTTGCGGTGAATAGATTCTTTGACACCGCTTCCACGCCGGGATTTTAATCCTTTTTTGCCTTAATCAACAAGACCGCCGCAAAAGATTGAGGCATAATTCTCGCATCCAACCATGCGAGTAACATATAAAACCGATTAGCCCATTTGAAAAATTGACCCAAAATATTCATCAGCACGGTGTTATTGGGCTGCTTTACCTTTTCACCTTTAATTTCTTGAACTACCGAAAAACAATATACAACAAAACACATCGTAATCTTCTCAAGTGGGCCCAACACCTTATTTATATTAATCGGCCTAAGCCCTGCATCTATTAACTTAGACTTCATCTCAGAGAGTTCATAGCGGCGAAAGTGACTTACAAAACGGTCATCATTGGCAAAATATGATTTTTTATGAGGAAAGGTTACAACAAGCTTGCCCGACGGGCTCATAACCCTGGCTAATTCCATTAAAGCCTTTTGGTCATCTTTTAGATGTTCAAGCACCTCTGAGCTGATTGTGTGAGAAAAAACTTTGGACTTAAACGGCAGATTAAGGCTGTCTGCAACAACATAATACCCTTTTCCGTAGGAATGTTTAAGAAGTCGTATGGCTGCAAAAGACAGATCTGAATATATAATATCCCGGGTTTTCGTCATCACAGGAGAAATTCCGCTTCCAACCTCTAATATCAATTTTATGTTTTCGTGCTGCAGGCTTTTTTCCACAGCCATTTTACGGAGGCGGTAATTGTATAGATAGTTTTTCAGAAGAGTATATTTGCTTTCTTCAAAAAAATCCTGAAAGCGGTTGGCATTGGAATGATTCATAATTATCCCTGTAAATGGCGCGGCCTCATATAATAACTAACCAATAAATTCTTCCGGTCAAAATAATCACATACCACACTTTAACATGCTATAAAACGCATATTTTCATGTGCCCCTTGTCTCCACCTGTTTGGCTATTTGTTTGGTGATAAATTTCTCTATTGCCACAATATACATTCTTACGTTATATAAAATTGATTAAAGCCGATAAAGACGTCAGCCCATGCTCATTACAGCTACCTGCAACCCCGTATAAGCGGAATCTTAGCTTCAGGTTCGACAACCTACTGGGAATATACTCGCTTTTGCGGTTCAAGGAGAACATATAATGGCGGAAGAACTCAGTTTCACAGAATCAAAACAAAGTAAAACAGATTTTACGCCTGAAATCAGCATCATTATTCCTGCCTTTCGTGAAGAAAAAAGTATAGCAATTGCTGTTGAAAAAGTTCGTAAGGTGATGGACGGGCTTAATCGTCATTACGAGATTATTGTTGTAGACGATGGATCAGATGACGAAACGGCAAACAAGGCGAAACAGGCAGGTGCGCTGGTTATATCCCACCCCTATAATATTGGAAACGGCGCTGCAGTAAAAACAGGTATCCGGGAAGCATGTGGTAAAACTCTGGTCATGCTTGATGGGGACGGCCAGCACGCGCCTGAAGACATCCCGCAACTTCTCGAAAAACTAGGGCATTACGATATGGTAGTCGGCGCCCGGACAGACAAATCAGAAAGGTCTTTTGGTAGAACTATTGCAAACAGGATCTACAACCGTTTTGCCACATATATGTGCAAGCGCAAGATCGAAGATTTGACATCCGGATTCAGGGTTGTCAAAGCAAACATTGCCCGTCTCTTTCTGAATTTACTGCCAAACACTTTCTCTTATCCGACAACTATTACCATGGCAGTTATCCGTTCGGGATACAGCCTGACATATGTGCCGATAAAGACCTCGCGCCGCACAGGAAAAAGCAAAATCAAGCCGTTCAAAGATGGACCTCGCTTCTTTCTGATCATTCTTAAAATTGCCACCATGTTTTCTCCCATGAGAGTATTTCTGCCGGTTAGCTTCTTCATGTTTTTCCTGGGGCTTGGCTATGGGCTTTTCAAAATATTTGTTTTGCAACAGCGCTATGGCCCTACCTCAGCCATGTTGATGACCGTATCTGTTGTGATATTTATGGTTGGATTGGTGTCCGAGCAGGTGGCACAGTTAAGGTTTGACCGAACAACACATTCTGATAAACATCAACAACACTAAGAAGCACGGGTAACATCGACAACCAAATTAAAGCGCTGGGGGGAGTCTTGCGTGAAACCACCTTCAATCTTTTATAATTTAGCAAGGCAAAAAATCAAGACAGGGCAGGTGCTGTCAATTTTTATTTTCCTTGCTGTCGCCTGCATCATAGGATTATATTTAAAGTCCAACAACGAGCTGCTTCGTCCGATCCTGAATATTTCACTCATCAATGCTCTCTTGTTGATAGCGCTCACCGTGATGCTGACAGGCACGAATGGCTTCTTTTTGAAGGCTTTTGCTGCGAAATTCGGCACAGGACTCTGTTTTTCAGAATGGTTCGGCCTTGCCATGATAACGACTATGGGAAATCATCTGACCCCTTTCCCGGGAGGAATGATTGCGCGCGCCACCTACCTGAAACATCGCCATGCATTCCCCTACACAAAGTTCGTAACGCTGATCACGGCAAATTATCTGGTAATATTCTGGGTCGTTGGAATGGCAGGCGCGCTGACCATGATAATATTCTACAATTCAAACCGTTTTTTCTGGCAGGTTACTCTTTTTTTTGTGAGTCTCGTCATAGCCATCTCCGGTTTAGTTATACTTCGAACGGTAAAGCTGCCGGGGAACAGTCGGTTAGTGAAACTTATCAATGCCGCACTTGATGGATGGAATCTTATCAAAAATGATAAAGCACTGTTGGTCAAACTGATCACATGCAGTCTCATCAATATCATACTAAATGGATTTCTGTTCCTTGCGGCTTATAGCGCAACAGGCAGCACAACGTCTTTTACAACAGCGCTTCTCGTTAGCCTGCTTTCGGTTTTTTCTATTTTAGTAAGGATAACCCCCGGCAATTTCGGCATTCAAGAAGCGATCATAAGCCTGAGTTCGGAGATGGCAGGGGCGGGAGCCGGCATAGGGTTACTGGTCTCCCTGCTAATCAGAGCGGCTTCGTTGATTCCGGCTTTTACTTTGGGTCCTATCTTCAGTTTCCTGCTCACCCGCAAATTAACTGCTCGTCGATCAGATGACAAATCAGAAACAGTCTAAGCTTCATTTACAATTATCAAAAAATATTAGAACTGGCAGATAATGGCAGTTTATATACTGCATACCCATTTGATTCATAAATCGGATTCCAATATTCTTTCACAAGATCCAAGACGCGAACAATTGTCTTCTCTGGGAAATTGTCGTTCAAGTATTTATTAAACAGGTCAATCCTCATCAGAACATGTGTGCAGTCCAAGGATTGCAAATAAGCCTGAAAATTCTGTTTATCCACGGAAGCTTTAACCATGCCATTTATGGTGTTCATCCCAAATGATTTTTCATAATAGTATGGGCGATCAAGATAATAACCTCTTCCTCCTAAAAACATTAAAAAAATCCTGGCATCATCCGGCAGGTTTCCGTTGATGTATCTCATTGCAGAATAGCTTTCTGCGTTGCGACTCAAAAATTCGTCTTTTGTTTCCTGATTGAGGATGTATTTTACGGGCTGGATACTGTTGAAATAGTTCTTTACGTATATAAAATTAAAGGAAATAAGTATTATCACAATAACAGGTATGCCGATCAAACCCGCGCGGCGAATCATGCTGGATTTTTTGCCGACGCATTCCGCGACGTTCTTTATTCCTATAACGCTCAGAATGGCTAAAAACGGAATTACCGGCAGGATATATCTTATGCGTATGACCGCAAGAAAACAGGCAATAAAGATAAAAAAACCTGAAAACAACAGGAAAAACACTTTGTCGCGGTTCAAGTCTCTGTTAATAAAAGCAAAAGGAAGCATAATTATTAGGATAGGGTTCAAAGAGCCATCAAAGTATTGGACAGAGCCATCCTTTCCTTGAAAAAATATTCTTATTGGAATAAAAATAGTTTCCAGGAAAGTCTCGCCAAACACAATCTCTCTTCTCTGAAAAATATTGGATGCCCATCTGCTATCCGCTGCTGCAGCTATGCCCGCGCCATTTTCACCTGCGTGATGAAAAAATCTGAAAACCTGATCAAAAAGCGGGTAGATGGGGTTTCCGGTCAAAATATAGTTTTTAATATACCAGGGCGAGACAACCAGAAGAGCAATTGCAAAAAACATTACGCCGGATTTTAATGCCCCTGATCCATTCTCTGTATCCCTTGAATAACAGAAAACAATCATCAAATTTAAAAACAGCCATGCGATCAAGGCATTATACTTGGATCCAGCCGCAAGCCCCATGCAGACGGCGGATATAATAAGCCATTTTGTATCTTTATAATTCCCATCACGCCATCTGACAAATGCAAGGATACTTGCTGTTGTAAAAAAGGTCATCCCGAGGTCCACATAGGCCGCGGTTGAAAGACGGATAATAACCGGAGTACTGAAAAAGATCAGAAAACCCAGAAGCCCCCAGTTTTTAGCCGACCTGTTCTTAAGATAGCAATAGACCAGCAGTCCGGTCCCAAGACCGAATGCAAAATGGATAAACTTTGGGACTATATCGTTTTTGAAATAGAGAGAGATAAGATAAAGAAGATCAATGTTCATGGGAAAGTATGAAAAATCCGCCCAGGGAATCTCATAAAATCCTCCATGCAGGAGCCAGAGCTTGGGAACAGCCAGATGATGAATAAGGGCGTCACGGGATATGGGAGGAGTCAGATTAAGCAAAACTTCGGTAATCACAAAGCCGAAGATCGTCATGTACAACAGGAATGTTACAGTTCTACTGTCCCAGTCTTTTTTGATCATTCTCTTCTGCTTTCCCATTCTTCCGCATAAAAAGAGCGTTTTTTAAATTATAGTGAAGCTCCTCGCAATCCGGTCAACATTGGTGTAACCCGGCCTGGGCCTATTGAGATGATAGATTTTTCTCTGATATTGCAATATTTTTCAGTGCTTCCGTATAGTTGGGTCTGACTTGTATTGCCTTTGAAAAAAATACTTTGGCTTTTTTATATTTTCCCTGCCATGCCAGTATAAGACCAATTTTATTATATGCTTCAGCATAGTCGGGATTAATTCTGATCGCTTCAGCAAAATGAAACATAGCTTCTTTCACTTTTTTCTGATTTATCAAGACATTGCCAAGATAATAGTATGCTTTTGCATATTCAGGATTAATTTCAATCGCTTCTTTATAGTGTGAAACAGCTTCATCAAGCTTTCCCTGATCAGACAACACATTTGCCAGATTATAGTGCGCATCAGCATATTCAGGATTAATTCTAATCGCTTCTTTATAGTGTGAAACAGCTTCATCAAACTTTCCCTGAGCAGACAACACATTTGCCAGATTATTGTGCGCGTCTGGTTTCTTAGGATTGAATTTTAAAATCTCATTATAATGGGAAATTGCTTCAACAGGCTTTCCCTGCAGAAATAATACATTTGCCAGATTATTGCGCGCGTCTGGTTTCTGAGAATTGATTCTGAGTGCTTCAACAAAATATAAAAGTGCCTCATCATATTTTTTTTTATCAATAAGGGCAACTCCCAGATTGTTTAGCGCTTTATAGTTATTTTCAGTTACTTTAACGACATTTTCAAATAATGTAATGGTGTTTTTCCAATGACTTGTCTGGAAAAAAGTACACACTGTCAAGGCCGAAAGGATTATTACAGCAGATATTCCAAGGAAAATTTTCCGATAATGCCATTTCACCAGAAGGTCTGGAATACCCCATGCAACAATAATAAATAGCCCTGTCAGTGGCATATAGGTATATCGATCCGCCATTGCCTGATCGCTGACTTGTACTAATCCGATTACCGGTATAAGGGTTCCAAAATACCAGAATAATCCAACCGCTATATAACTATATTCCCTTAACAAGTATATTGCTCCAATAAATACACCAGCAATCAACAAGGCTGCTCCACAAATCTGCCAAACAGGCAGTGTGTCTAGCGGATGCGGATAATAAACCGCCAGATTGATGGGCCAGATTGCTTGAAAAGCATAGCTTACATAGGAAATAAGTGCATTTGCGATACGGGTTTTCAGCGACAAAGACCCTAAAGGTACTAATGCCCCATCGCTTTTCTGAGCAAAAAAAGTCAAAATGCATGAAATAGCTACCAGTATAAAGAAAGGGGTTTTTTCCACAATAAGTCTAAAAGATTCTTTAAAGTTAAAGCATGTTTTTCCTTTGGATTGCGATAGACGATTATTCTCAAATTGAAATCTTTTAAGCGGCCATAAGTCCAGCAAAAGGAGTACAAATGGCAGGGTTACAAGCATCGGTTTGGACATGAGACCCAGAACAAAAAAAAGCAGAATCATAAAATATCTGATCAATGCCGGTTTCTCAACGTACCGCAAATAAGCCAGCATAGTAAGCAACCAGAAAAAAGTGCTGAGCACATCTTTTCTTTCCGCCACCCATGCAACAGATTCCACGTGAAGCGGATGCAATGCAAAAAGAGCTGCGACAAAAGCGCTCCTCCATAGCGCTCCTGTCATCTTAAAAAGGATGAAAAACAGTAACAAGGTGTTTGCAATATGAAACTGTAAATTAGTCCAATGGTGTCCCATTGGGTGCAATCCATACAGCTCGTAATCCAGCATATGAGAAAGCCAGGTAATCGGATGCCAATTTGCTGAATGAAAAGTAGTAAATGGCCAGATTAGGCCCTCAATAG